>NZ_JBYNDP010000185.1:0-5528 GCF_059783535.1 Tateyamaria sp.
GGTCTGTTTCAATTCACCCGAGCGAAGGAAATCTGCCATGGCGTCTGCCATAGCCCGATGACGTATTTTCTTGGACACTGGCGCACCGGCTTTGGCGGCGGATTGCGCATGGGGCTGGGCCTCGGCGCGTTCTGCGTGGGCTGCTGTTGGGGCTTTATGGCTCTTGGATTTGTTGGCGGCGTGATGAGCTTGCTTTGGATGGGCCTTGCCACGCTGTTCATGGTGATCGAAAAACTGCCCCAGATCGGGCATGTTGTTACAAAACCCATGGGGGTTCTGCTGACCCTCGCAGGGCTGGCCGTGCTGGCGTGGCCCTTTGTAAACGGAGGATAAAATGGCCGTAAAGAAACGCCCCGACGCGGACCGCTTGCCGGTCAGCCAGCGCATCGACAGCCGAATGCCGAACCCCGGCCGTCGCCAGATGTCGCCCACCGAATGGGCGATCAAGGGTGAGCTGTTTCTCAATTGCTCCTGCGAAGTCTTCTGCCCGTGTGTCGTCAGCCTTGGTGCGCACCCACCCACCGAAGGGCACTGCCATGCGTGGATGGCCATCGCCATCGACGAGGGACATTTTGAAGGCGAAGACCTGTCGGGCCTGAACGTCGGCCTGATGGTAGACATTCCCGGTCGCATGGGCGAGGGCGGATGGCGCGTTGCCGCTTATGTGGATGAGCGCGCCAGTGGCAAGGCTTACAACGGCATCCTGCAAATCTTTTCCGGGGCTGCAGGCGGCACAACGGGTCTCTTCACTATGCTTGTCAGCGACATCGTGGGTGCCGAACGTGAAAAGGTCGAGATTGTCCGCGAGGGCAAGAAGCGCGGCCTGTATATCGGGCGCAAAATCCAGGGCGAGATCGAGATGATCGACGGCAAGTCGCCCGACCATCCGGTGATGATCTCAAACTCGAAATACTGGATGGGACCCGACATCATCGCAGCGCGCGGCGTGAAATCCAAAGTGCGTGACTACGGTCGCATCTGGGACTTCGGTGGCAAGTCGGCCGAGATCTGCCCGATTGACTGGAAAGGCCCCAAACCATGATCGACGCGGGTTATGTGCGCATCATGGCCCGTTACAACGCCTGGCAGAACCGGCAGTTGACCGAGATGCTGACTGGTGTGCCAGACGAGGAGCTGCGCAAAGATCGAGGTGCCTTTTTTGGCTCGATCATGGCGACGCTGAACCACATTTTGTGGGGCGACGCGATGTGGATGAGCCGGTTTGATCCAAAGATCCCGGCACCATCCGTTCCTGCCAAAAAGCACAAGGAATTCACACCGACCTTTGCCGTTTGGACCGCCGAACGGTTCCGCATGGATGGCACGATCCGGCTTTGGGCTGAAGATCTGGATACGGTCGCTCTCAAGGGCGATTTATCGTGGTATTCTGGGATGATGAAGAAGGACTTTCATGCCCCCTTCGAGCTTTGTGCCACGCATCTGTTTACGCACCAGGCCCACCATCGGGGTCAGGTCCACGCAATGATGACCGCCGCGGGATTGTCCGCACCGGTCACCGATATTGTCTTTATGCCCGAGGACGACTGATGGCCGTTATCTCTCCATCGCGCCGTCTGCGCCGGACGCCCTTTTCCGACGGGGTCGAGGCCGCAGGCGTGAAAGCCTACACCATCTACAACCGCATGCTCCTGCCCACGGTGTTTGAGAGTGTCGAGGCGGACTACCGTCACCTCAAGGATCATGTGCAGATCTGGGACGTGTCCGTTGAACGGCAAGTCGAACTGCGTGGCCCCGATGCGGGGCGTCTGATGCAGATGCTGACACCCCGAGACCTGCGGCGCATGCTGCCCGGCCAATGCTATTACGTGCCCATCGTGGATGAGACGGGTGGCATGTTGAACGACCCGGTGGCCGTCAAACTCAGTGAGGATCGGTGGTGGATTTCCATTGCTGACAGCGACTTGCTCCTGTGGGTCAAGGGCATTGCCAACGGCTATCGCCTCGATGTTTTGGTGGACGAGCCCGACGTGTCTCCGCTTGCAATCCAGGGCCCTAAGTCGGACGCGCTGATGGAGCGGGTCTTTGGTGAACGCGTGCGCGACATCCGTTTCTTCCGCTTTGATATGTTCCAGTTTGAAGGCTGCGACCTTGCAATTGCCCGCTCGGGATATTCCAAGCAGGGTGGGTTCGAAATCTATGTGCCGGACAGTGCGCTTGGCATGCCACTTTGGGACGCGCTGTTTAACGCGGGCGAGGACCTGCAAGTTCGTGCGGGCTGCCCCAATGGGATCGAGCGGATCGAAGGCGGGCTTTTGAGCTACGGCAACGACATGACCGACGACAACACACCGCATGAGTGCGGGTTGGGGCGGTTCTGCGACACCCAGACGGCTATCGGGTGTATTGGACGTGATGCGCTTCTGCGCGTGTCCAAGGAAGGGCCAGTGCAACAGATCCGGCCTATTTCGATTCATGGCGATGCCGTGCCGACCTGTGATCGGCCTTGGCCACTTCTGGCCGGTGGCAAACGTGTGGGGCAGGTGACGTCGGCTGCATGGTCGCCGGATTTCAAAACCAATGTGGCAATTGGCATGGTGCGGATGACGCATTGGGATCCGGGCACCGATTTGGAGGTTGATACCCTCGACGGTATGCGCCGCGCCACGGTACAAGAGACATTCTGGTTATAAATGTGGAACCGGGGCGCCGCCCCGGATCCCGAAGTTTACTTTGCAAGATGAAGCAGGGGATCGTCCCCGGAAAATGGAGAACAAAATGTTCAATGCACTGGTGGTCAACAAGGACGAAGAAAGCGGCAAAACATCCGCTGCGGTGCAGGAACTGTCGCTGGACGATCTGCCGCAGGCCGAGGTTACGGTGGCGGTTGAATACTCAACAGTGAACTACAAGGACGGTCTTTGCATCGGTCCGGGGGGCGGGCTGGTCCGCAAATACCCGCATGTGCCGGGCATCGACTTTGCCGGAACGGTCGAGGCGTCCGATGATGACCGCTACAAACCCGGTGACAAGGTCGTTCTGACCGGCTGGCGCGTGGGCGAAGCGCATTGGGGCGGTTATTCCCAGAAGGCGCGCGTCAAGGCGGATTGGCTGGTGCCGCTGCCGGACGGTCTTGATACGCGGCAGGCCATGGCCGTGGGGACTGCGGGATTTACCGCCATGCTGGCCGTGATGGCGCTGGAAGCTCACGGGATCAAAAGTGGTCCGGTGTTGGTCACCGGTGCTGCGGGTGGGGTTGGCTCTGTTGCCACCGCCATTCTGGCCAATCTTGGTCATACGGTTGCGGGCGTTACGGGGCGGCCAGAAACGGCCGACTATCTGACCGCGCTCGGTGCCAGCCAGATCGTGGCCCGCGAAGAGATCAATGAAACCACCAAGCGCCCGCTTGAGGGTGAAACCTGGGGCGGATGCGTGGATGCTGTGGGCGGCGCTATGCTGGCCCGCGTATTGGGACAGATGGAGTACGGAGCCTCTGTTGCGGCCGTCGGGTTGGCGGGCGGTGCAGCCTTACCGGCGACGGTCATTCCGTTCCTGCTGCGGGGTGTGAACCTTCTGGGCATCGACAGTGTCATGCAGCCCTATGACAACCGCGTCCGCGCTTGGGATCGCATCGCGAAAGACCTGCCAATGGACAAGCTCGAAGCCATGGTTCAGCCCGCCACTTTGTCTGATCTGCCGAAGCTGGGGGCAGATATTCTAAAGGGGCAGGTCAAGGGGCGTGTCGTGGTCGACGTGAACGCCTGATCGGTCTAAACGGGTCTTCGAACTGCTTTCGGAGACCCGCGATGACCGCCTATGACGACCAGAACATCTTTGCCAAGATCCTGCGGGGCGAAATCCCCAATGTCACTGTCTACGAGGATGATGATACCCTTTGCTTCATGGATATCATGCCGCGCACAGACGGGCATTGCCTAGTGATCCCCAAGACACCCTGCCGCAATGTGCTGGATGCCAGCGACGCGCAGTTAGCTGCGGTCATGTCGACGGTCAAAAAGGTGGCAAACGCGGCCAAGACCGCATTCGATGCTGATGGCATCACCCTTCAGCAGTTCAATGAAACGGCGGGTGGCCAAGAGGTGTTTCATTTGCATTTTCATATCCACCCTCGTCACGCCGGTGTTTCGATGCGCCCACCGGGCAAAATGGGAGATATGGAGGCGATCAAGGCCCATGCAGAAAAGATGCGCGCCGCTCTGTAAGTGTGAACCCGCAATGTGGAAGGGGCACACAACATGCGCCCCTTCGCAGTTCATATCGGCTCTTACTCGGCGGGTTGACCGATGGCACCATCCGCTTTGGCGCGGCGACCGTCATTGAACAACGCCTTGATCAGCGACAACATCATCAGCACCATGATGATGGTAAAGGGCAGGGCACCGATAATCATCGCGTCCTGAAGTGATGCCAGGGGATCGCCGCCGCGTCCTGACGCCCCGGCAATGATCAAGCCGCCAATCACCCCTGTCATGATCAGGCCCCAGATAATCCGGTGCTTGATACCCGTTTCCTGCGCGCCGCCGGACATGATTGTGTTCATCACGAGAATGCCGGAATCCGCTGATGTGACAAGGAAGGTCATGATAAGCACCACGCACATGATGGTGATGGCGGACAGAAAGCCGCCCTCGATCATGTAGCTGAGTGTGACGAACAGCTTGTTGGTGTTGGATGCGCCGATGATTGCGCCTTCGGCCACGCCCTGTAGTTCCAAGTCAATGGCGGTGCCGCCAAGGATGGTCATCCAGGCAAAGCACACCAGTGCAGGTGCGAGCACACAGCCCAGGATAAACTCGCGGATCGTGCGACCTTTTGAGATACGCGCGAGAAACAAGCCCACAAAGGGCGAGAACGCGATCCACCAGGCCCAATAAAACGTGGTCCAACCCGATTGCCAGCCAAACAGCCGCCCCTGGCTGCCTGCATCATACGCTGCGGCCTGGGTCGCGGGCGGCAGGGAGGAGGCAGCGCCTTCCAGCCCTCCGACAAAGCCATCCAGATTGCCCCATGCATTCGTCGCCCCACTGTACAGATCCGCCGCAAGCGGCGCGGCATCGGCTGGCAGGGTGGCGGCAAAAGCATCTTGCGCCAACGGGCTATACGCTTCGAAGCTGAGCGGGATAAACTGGATGATGTAGTCGACCAGTGCCGTTCCATAGGTCGTCATTGCAAACATGAAACTGCCAAAGATCACGAAGGTCATCAGCAAGATGATTGACAGAACGAGGTTCAGGTTGGACAGGTACTTGATCCCGCGCCCGACGCCCGACACGGCAGACAGGATCGACAGAAGCATGATGATGGCAAGCGCTGACAACAGGCCGACCGTGGACGGGGCAGGTGGTACATCTCCTTCGCTGGCGCCCATCAACCAATCCATGCCCGTCACCGCATAAACCCCATCGACGAACTGGCTCACCCCGTAACCGATGGTGACCGATACACCAAGGATGGTTGCGACGACGCCCAGCACGTCAACAACATGGCCAACAAATCCGTTGGCGACTTTCCCCAGAAGCGGGGTCAGCGCAGACCGGATCGTCAGGGGC
>NZ_JBYNDP010000186.1:0-5521 GCF_059783535.1 Tateyamaria sp.
CGTGAAACCGATTGGTTCGATGCGGATGGCGCCACACTTCGGGGCCTTGGTCAAAGGATGTTTTGCACCGAAGCCGATGAACTCCCCCTGATGGAGTTGCGTGAGGTCACTTTTGACCATGCCGATACGTCCGTCAAGCAATCGCTGACGCAGGTCAGTCATGGTTGATCGTGCGCGACTTGAGCGTTTGCAGCCTGCGCTGCTTGACCGGCTTGTGGACGACGCGCCAGATCAGCGCGTTGAGACCAACGCCGCGTGGATCATCGACATCAACCGGTTGCGCGACATAATCCAGCGCGATCTACATTGGCTGCTCAACACCACAAATCTGCAGGCTGACACCGATCTTGGATCGTTCCCTGAAGCTGAATGCTCCGTGTTGAACTTTGGCATCGCAGATGTGTCTGGAATTACGGCCACCAACATGCGCGCCATAGAGATCCAGCAAGCGATCCGCGCGGCGATCGAACAGTTTGAACCGCGCCTTCTGCCCAATACGCTTGAGGTTGTGATCCACGAACAGAAGGATGTGCGCGGCGGGTTGTTTTCTTTTGATATCCGGGCCGAGCTGTGGGCAGAGCCGGTTCCGCTCGACCTCTATTTGCGCACGCAACTTGATGTGACGACGGGCGAAGTGACCGTGCATCGCAAAGGATAGCGTCATGGATAAGCGCCTGTTGAACCACTACGAGCAAGAACTGACCTTTATCCGGGAAATGGGCGACGAATTCGCGGCGGCCTACCCAAAGGTTGCCGGGCGGCTGGGCATGGGTCAGTTGGAAGTGATGGACCCTTATGTCGAGCGATTGATGGAAGGGTTTGCCTTCATGGCGGCGCGCGTTCAGCTGGAGTTGGAGCAGCAAAACGCTAACCTGACCCAGAGCCTGCTCGAGACGGTTTATCCCCACTACTTGGCGCCGATCCCGTCCATGATGGTCGCACAGCTTGAGCCAGACCCAGGGCAGGGTAATCTGGCAGCCGGGGTTACTGTGCCACGGGGAACTGAATTGCGCGGGCGGGTGCGTGACGCCGCCCAAACCGGCATCATCTACACCACCTCCCAAGATGTTACCTTGTGGCCCCTGGAAGTCAGTGAGGTGGAATACATCGATGCACGCGGCGATCTGGTTGCAGCGGGCGTCGGTCGTTACTCGTCCGCCAAGGCCGCACTGCGTCTGCGCTTGTGCCGCACTGACGGGGCACCTTTGGCAGAGTTGCCCACGGATCGTTTGCGAATGTTTCTGACGGGTGCTGCCGCAGAGCCTTGGCGGCTGTACGAAGCGATTATGGGGCAGGGGATCGGGCTCGCCGGTCGGTCGACCGATCGCCGTGATGATTGGAATGAATATCTGGGCACCGAAATCTCTGCGTGCGGATTTGGCCCGGAAGAAGCTCTACTGCCCACACCAGGCCCGTCCTTTGATGGCTACCGCTTGCTGCAGGAATACTTTGCAATGCCGCAGCGGTTCTTTTTCACCGAATTCGGCGGGCTGCTGCAGGCGGTGCAAAGAACGACCGGGGCCGATCTGGACCTGTATATCCTTCTGCGCGATGGCCTGCCCGAACTTGCATCCGTCACCCCTGCCAACTTCGACCTACATGCCGTGCCGGCGATCAACCTCTTTCGGAAGCGATGCGACCGAGTGCATGTCTCGGATACCCAAGTTGAGCATCTCGTGACAGTGGATCGAACCGCACCAATGGATTTCGAGATTTATCAGCTTGAGTCTGTCACAGGCATCGGGGCCGATCGCGATGCGGACGTGCGGTTTCGCCCATTCTACAGTGCTGAGGATTTCGGCCCATCAGCCAAAAAACATGCCGCGTACTACAGTCAACGCCGCCGGCTGCGCCAGCCTTCCGAACGCCAACGCATGGCGGGATCGCGCACATCCTACCTGGGGTCAGAGCTTTATCTAACCCTTACGGACCAAACGCAGGCGCCTTATCCTGCTACCGTCAAACAGCTTGCAGTAAAGGCGCTTTGTACTAACAGGGACCTGCCGCTACTGACTCCAGTGGGCCTAGGCGAGACTGATTTCACACTGCCAGAGGGCGGCCCGGTCAAGCGCGTGCGAGCAATTGTTCCGCCGACGCGCCCAAGATCTAGTCTTGCCGAAGGTAAGCAGGCTTGGCAGCTCATCTCCCATCTCAGCCTCAATTACCTCTCCTTGGTTGATGCCGACCGCGGCAGCGGGGCAGCCGCCTTACGCGAGATTGTCGGGCTGTATGCCACGTTGGGGGAGCCCGCGTTGGCCAAGCAGGTCGAGGGTCTGTCGACCGTTTCGTCCCGCCCCATTGTACGGCGGCTCGCCGATGGTGTTCTAAGCAGCGCGGTGCGAGGTCTGGAGATCAGGGTCGGCTTTGACGAAAGCTGTTTCGAGGGGACCGGCTGTTACCTTCTTGGTTCGGTTTTGGAAACCTTCTTTGCCAAATACGTGAGTCTCAACAGCTTTACCGAGACTTGTATCCATTCATCACAGCGCGGGGATATCGCGAGATGGCCAGCCAAGAGCGGACGGCGGATCCTGATCTGACGCGGCTTGCCGCGCTGACCGAGACCCCTGAGAAATTTAACTTCTTTCAAGCACTGCGGCTGATCGAGGCAGTGCATCAGGAGGGTCCGCGCCTGGGAATGTCCAGTCGCCCGTCCGAGGACCCAGTGCGTCTGGCTCAGGCGGCGGATCTTGCGTTTCCGCCCTCTACCATAAAATCCTACACCGAGGACGAGGCTGGCGTGCCGAAGCTGACGCAGCTGGCTTTCGGTCTTTTTGGCCCCAACGGTCCTCTGCCACTGCACATGACCGAGTTCGCCCGCGACCGGCAGCGCAACATGGATGACCCCACGATGGTCGCCTTTACGGACATGTTTCACCATCGGATGCTGTCGCTGCTGTATAGGGCTTGGGCAAGCGGACAACCCGCCGCCTCGTTTGATCGGTCGGAGGATGATGCATTTGGCCGGAAGGTCGGGGCGCTGGCGGGTTTCGGAGGCGATGAGTTGGAGGACCGCGATGCGATGCCTGACGTGGCAAAGAAGCATTTTGCTGGCCTTTTGGCAGCCAGCCCGCGCAGTGAGGCCGGTCTGACGGCCATAGTGACACAGCTTTTTGATACACCTGTCGAAGTTGAAAGCTTTGTGGGCAGTTGGCTGCACCTTGAACCAGGAGATCGCGGACAGCTTGGAAACGCAGTCTTGGGAGGTGCTGCCAGCGTGGGTGAAAAAACCTGGTCACGGTCCGCCTGTTTTCGGCTGCGCATCGGTCCCATGTCTCTGTCGGAGTATGTGCGGCTTTTGCCAGGGACGCCTGGTTTCAAACAGCTTGCGGCGATCATTCGAACATATGTCGGTGACACCCTGGAATGGACCGCCAATCTGATCCTGAAGGCCGAGGAGGTTCCCCCGTCGGTACTTGGGCAAGCTGCAACGCTTGGCCGAACCAGTTGGATCGGGCGACGTCCGGCCCGGGATGCGGATGATTTGATCCTCTCTCAACCTTGCCAACGTCCCCTTTAACGGCCCCCACAGGAAAGCAACGCAAATGTCCGAGATCAGCCGTGTCGACCTTTTTGGAAAGCTCAACACAAGTGCTTTCCAAGCCATTGAAAGCGCAACCGTCTTTTGCAAGATGCGCGGAAATCCCTATGTGGAACTGGCCCATTTCATCCACCAGATCCTGAATGCACATGACAGCGATTTACACCGGATCGTTCGTTTCTTTGATCTGGATGTGGGGCGCATTGCGACAGAACTGCAACGCGCATTAGATGCTCTGCCGCGCGGCGCAACGGCCATTTCGGACCTGTCGCCACATCTGGAGGAAGCCGTGGAACGGGCTTGGGTCCATGCGTCACTGGGCTATGGCGTGTCGAGGGTAAGCACGGGGCACTTGTTGCTGGGGCTGGTGACTACGCCAGGTTTGAAAAGTGTTCTGCATTCAATCTCCGCCGAACTGGCAAGCTTGGACTCAAAGACACTTGCGCGCGATTTCGAGGCGGCGGTGGAAGGATCGCCCGAGGCTGGATTGCCAGCTCAGGACGGGTCCCATGTGGGTTCGCAGCCAGGTGATGCATCGTCTGCAATCACCACCACTCCTCAGGACGGGTCAGCCTTGACGCAGTTTTGCACCGATCTGATAGCGCGCGCACAGGACGGACTGATTGATCCAATCGTCGGTCGAGATACTGAAATACGCGAGATGATCGACGTCCTCATCCGCCGTCGTCAGAACAACCCAATTCTGACCGGAGAGGCCGGTGTCGGAAAAACGGCTGTCGTCGAGGGATTGGCCCTGCGCATCGCGCGTGGCGATGTGCCGCCTGCTTTGGCCGACGCGCGCCTTTTGTCTCTGGATATTGGTCTCTTGCAGGCTGGTGCCTCGATGAAGGGTGAGTTCGAAAACCGCCTGCGCGGTGTTATCGACGAAGTGGAGGCCAGTGCCGTTCCCATCGTTCTGTTTGTCGACGAAACCCACACGTTAGTTGGGGCGGGGGGGGCTGCAGGAACCGGAGATGCGGCCAATCTGCTCAAGCCCGCGCTTGCTCGTGGGACTTTGCGCACCATCGGGGCCACGACTTGGGCAGAATACAAAAAGCATATTGAAAAAGACCCGGCTTTGACCCGTCGGTTTCAAGTGGTGCAGGTGGCCGAACCCGATGAGGCGACCGCGCTGTTGATGATGCGCGGCGTTTCAGAAACGCTTGAGCGTCACCACAATGTCCAAATCCTTGATGAGGCGTTGGAGGCCTGCGTACGCCTGTCTTCTCGTTACATCCCGGCAAGGCAGCTGCCCGATAAATCCGTTAGTGTTCTCGATACGGCTTGCGCACGCGTCGGCATAAGCCTGCACGCGACACCGGCTCCTGTGGACGACTGCCAGCGCCGCATTGCCGGTCTTGAGACCGAGTTGGACATCATAAACCGTGACGAAGCCGCTGGGGCAGAGATCGGCACGCGCCGCAGCAAGGCACAGGCAGAGCTGGACGCCGAAATTGAGCGACTGACCGTGTTGACCGAGCAATGGGACGCTGAAAAAGCGCTGGTGGTTCAGATTCTGGACCTGCGCGACCGAGCTAAATCCGCTGAATGCCCCGATGAAGTGGCATCGGCGCTTGAAACCTTGCGCAAGACCCAAGCCGCGCTGGACAAGCTGCAAGGCGAGATGCCCATGATGTTGCCCATCGTGGACTCCGCCGCCGTCGGATCGGTGGTCGCCGACTGGACCGGTATTCCTGTAGGCCGGATGCTGCGGGACGAGATGCGCACCGTTCTAAACCTGGCGGACCAACTTTCGAAGCGCGTCATCGGCCAGGATCACGCGATGGAGATGATTGCCAAGCGCGTGAAGTCTTCGCGCGCAGGTCTGGACAATCCGTCCAAGCCCATCGGTGTCTTCATGCTCGCCGGCACGTCGGGTGTGGGTAAGACCGAAACCGCGCTTGCAATCGCTGAAACGCTCTATGGTGGCGAACAGAACGTCATCACGATCAATATGAGCGAGTATCAGGAGGCCCATACCGT
>NZ_JBYNDP010000187.1:0-5501 GCF_059783535.1 Tateyamaria sp.
GGGACTGTGCGGCGCAGGTTTACAGTGGACATCAACGGAACTTGGGATGGACAAAACCTCACCCTGGTGGAGGATTTTGTCTATGAAGACGACAGCACTGAACAGCGTGTTTGGACACTGAAGAAGACAGGACCCGACAGTTGGGAAGGGACCGCACCGAGTGTGATCGGTATTGCGACGGGGCAAGAGAAGGCTGACACGTTCAACTGGCAATACACGATTGATTTGCCCGTTCCGGATGGGACTCTACGTGTGACATTTGACGACTGGATGTGGCTGCTGAGCGAGGACCGCCTGTTGAACCGCGCCTACATGAAACGCGCTGGCGTCGACATCGGCGATGTCATCATCACCTTCGAAAAGCAGTGACGCTGTTGGAAGTCATTCTGAGCGTTCCTATCTAACTGATGCGCTTAAGAACAAATCTTGATGCGCACACAACCCGCCGTGAATTGCATGGCGGATACTCAGGCCGCTCCCGCCTCACCCCCCAGGACAGCGGAGCGGCCACAACCCTACGGGTCGTCCCTCTTTGGGACTGGATCATAGCCGTCGCCACCCCAAGGATGACAACGTCCGATACGTCGCGCTGCCATCCAGGTTCCCTTGAACGCACCGTGCTTTTCCAACGCTTCCATCGCATAGGCGCTGCATGTCGGTTGATAACGGCAGTTGAAACCAACCCATGGGGAAAAGAGCAGGCGATAGGCGCGGACGGGCAGCGAGACGAGGAAGGCAAGGGGGCTCATTGCAGCTTGTCCAGCGCAGCATTGCAATCGTCGATCAGCGCGCCAAAAGGTCGTGCGGCCGTTTCACCGGCGCGCCCAACAAAAACGTAGTCGGTTGCTGATGAACCCCGATGGCTCAGCACATGCCGTGCCACTTCGCGCAACCGGCGTTTGGCCCTGTTTCGCGCGATTGCGTTGCCGACCTTCTTTGAGCATGTGAAGCCAATCCGGATTGGGCCATCGTCATCGCGCGAACGTACCTGAAGAATGAAACCCGGCATCACGACGCGCTTGGCTCGGGCTGCGCGCAGAAAGTCAGTCCGCTTTTTCATTGTCTCCAAACGCAATGGCCCCGCCGGCGGCATATCTTCGCCAGCGTTAAAGCTGGGCGAAAAGGCCTCCGGCGGGGTCATGATCATCCCTTTCGGGTGCGTGTTTTAGGCGCTCAGCGACTTCCGGCCGCGGGCGCGGCGGGCGTTGAGGATTTTGCGGCCAGCTTTGGTTGCCATGCGGGCACGGAAACCGTGGCGCCGCTTGCGCACGAGGTTCGAAGGTTGGTAGGTGCGTTTCATCGCATTGGCTCCGGGTCTGTTGGCCCACGATTCCCGCAGGTTCGGGAGGGGCTGTATTCGAAGCCCGTCCTCTAAAGCGGCGAGGGGGGCAAGTAAACCCTTTGAGCACCTAATTTCGTCATTATTGCAACAAAAGGGCAGGCGCGACCCCACCAATGTTTCAATGACGTACTAGAGCCCCCAAAAACCTCACGGAATTGGACATATCCGTTCAACGGGCCGTGAACACCCTGTTTTGACGGGTGCGACGGGCGCATTTTCAAGTCACAACCAACGCAAAGCATGGCGCACAGCAAAGAGCGCGCAGAGGAATTGGTATGACCGACACGAGCCAACCACGCAAATCCACGCTGATGCGGAACCTGCCGCTGATCGGTATTCTGATCGTTGCAGCGATTGGCGCTTTCACGTTGCGCGATTATCTTAGCTTCCAGACTCTTGCAGACAATCGCGAGGCTCTGATCGCATTTCGCGACGACAACTACCTGATGACGGCGTTGGTGTATGTTGCCATCTACATCCTTATTGTCGGGTTTTCCCTGCCCGGTGCAAGCATCGCAACGCTGACGGGTGGTTTTCTTTTCGCGACGGTCTTTGGGTCGATCTTCACTGTGACGGCGGCGACAATCGGGGCGTCGGTCATCTTTCTAGCGGCGCGCCACGGCTTCGGTGAGACCTTGGGTCAGCGCATGGAAGCCTCCAAGGGGACGATCAAAAAAATCAAGGACGGCATTGATGAAAACCAATGGTCCATGCTGTTTGTGATCCGCCTAGTGCCGGTCGTTCCATTCTTTCTTGCCAACCTCATACCAGCTTTCATGCAGGTACCGCTGCACCGCTATGTCATCTCGACCTTTTTGGGCATCATCCCGGGGTCCGTCGTTTATACATCGGTCGGGGCCGGTCTGGGCGAAGTGTTCGCCCGCGGAGAGACGCCGAACCTTGGCATCATATTTGAACCGCATGTCCTGCTACCTATTCTTGGTTTGGCGGCACTCTCGCTTGTGCCGGTCGTGGTCAAGGCCGTAACGGGCAAGAAAGGTCTTTAAACCCATGAAACGTATCAAGACTGATCTCCTGGTGATCGGGGCCGGGTCAGGCGGGTTGTCTGTTGCAGCCGGTGCGGTTCAGATGGGCGCCAAGGTTGTTCTGCTTGAAGGGCATAAGATGGGCGGGGATTGCCTGAACTATGGCTGCGTCCCTTCGAAAGCGCTGATTGCAAGCGGCAAAATGGCGTATGGGCAGGAACACAGTGCTGAATACGGCGTAGCCAATGCTGCCCCTCAGGTCGACTACGCTGCCGCCAAGGACCATGTGAACCAGGTGATTGCGCAGATTGAACCGGTCGATAGCCAGGAACGTTTCGAGGGTCTTGGTGTGCATGTCATCCGCGAGTTTGGTCATTTCATCTCGGACAAAGAGGTGCAGGCGGGCTACACTGTCATCACGGCGCGTCGTGTCGTCATTGCCACGGGATCGAGCCCCTTCGTGCCGCCGATTGATGGCATTGATACTGTGCCATATCTGACAAATGAAACCTTGTGGGAACTGCGCGAACGCCCCGAACATCTATTGATCATCGGCGGCGGCCCCATCGGGATGGAAATGGCGCAAGCGCATCGCCGCCTCGGGTCCAAGGTGACCGTGATCGAGGGCGATACGGCGCTGGGCAAGGATGACCCTGAGATGGCCGACGTGGTTCTCACCAAGCTGCGCGGTGAAGGGATTGAGATCGCGGAAGGTGCTTTGGCCGATAGGATCGAAGGTGGAGATGGCACTGTAACGGTTCACACCAAGGGTGGTCGCAGGTTCACCGGGTCGCATGTATTGGTGGCCGTTGGCCGCAAGTCGAACATGGAAAAGCTAAACCTTGGGGCTGCCGGGATCGAAACCACTCGCACAGGGGTTAAAGTTGATGATAGCTTGCGCACGACCAACCGCCGCGTCTACGCCGTTGGGGACGTCGCAGGCGGCCTGCAGTTCACACATGTGGCGGGCTATCATGCCGGGGTTATCATCCGGTCATTGCTGTTCGCGCTGCCGTCCAAAGCCAAGACCGCGCACATCCCTTGGGCAACATACACCGACCCTGAACTGGCTCAGGTCGGACCAACCGAGGCGCAGGCGCGCGAAACATACGGCAACAAGCTGGAAGTTGTCCGCTTTCACTACAATCACAATGACAGAGCGATCGCGGAACGCAAAACCGAAGGCTTGATCAAGGTTATGGTGGTCAAGGGACGACCCGTTGGTGCCTCAATTGCCGGTCACCAGGCGGGCGAGTTGATTAACCTTTGGTCACTGGTGATCGCGAACAATATGAAGATGAGCCAAGTCGCCGCCATGGTGTCGCCTTATCCCACGATTGGCGAGGTTAACAAACGCGCTGCCGGTGCCTATTTCAGTCCGCGCCTTTTTGAAAGCAACACGGTTAAGCGGGTGGTAGGTCTTGTACAACGCCTTATTCCCTGAGCACATAGCACGATGATGAATTCTCTCTCTGGCCGCTTCCTTATCCTGACCACGATCTTCGTGATGCTGGCCGAGGTTTTGATCTTTGTGCCGTCTATTGCGCGTTTCCGGGAAGAGTACCTGCAAAACCGCCTGGAACGCGCCCAGATTGCGTCGCTTGCCCTGCTGGCTGACGACATGATCGATAGCGATCTGGAAGAAGAGCTGCTGGAGAACGCGGGTGTTTTCAATGTCGTTCTGCGGCGGGATGAAGTGCGGCAGTTGATGCTGGCGTCACCGATGCCGCAACCCATCGATGATACGTTCGACCTGCGGGATGGCACCGCTCCGATTCTGATACGCGATGCATTGATGCGCATCCTTGAACCGGACAATGAAGTCATCCGTGTGATAGGCGCGCCAACCCGCGAAGCCGGGCTTCTGATCGAAGTCACAATGGAAACGGCACCGCTGCGCGCTTCCATGATTGACTACGGTATCCGCATCCTTGTTCTCTCAGCTGTCATCTCGATTGTCACCGCGGGGCTCTTGTTCGTGGCGGTCCGCGCAATTCTTGTGAAGCCGATCCGAGGAGTTGTCGGTCATATGCAGCGCTATGCTGCGGCACCTGAGGATGCCCGGCGCATTATCACGCCAAATGCTGGCGTGACTGAACTGCGCGAGGCCGAGGAAGCCCTGCGCAGCCTGCAGACGGAACTTATTTCGGCTTTGCGCCAAAAGGATCGCCTCGCGCAACTTGGCAGCGCCGTGTCCAAGATAAGTCATGATTTGCGCAACATCCTGACCTCGGCCCAGCTTTTTACCGATCGCATCGAGGCGTCTGAGGATCCGCTTGTGCGGCGCATGGCGCCAAAACTGGTAAACTCCATGACACGAGCTGTGCACCTTTGCGAAAGCACTCTGGCGTTTGGCAAAGCCGAGGAACCCAGCCCTACGCTTATGATCTTTACCCTGGATGATCTGGTTGCGGACGTGCTGGACAGCGAACGTCTGGCGGTCGGCGACCATGACTTGTCACTGAGTGAAAACATCCCGCCCCTCTTTTCGCTTCGCGCGGATCCAGAGCAGTTGTTCCGCGTTGTTTCAAACCTGGTGCGCAACGCACGACAGGCTATCATTGCGACAGGAAAGCCAGGCGAGATCAATGTGTCTGCCTACGAAGATGCAGACAATTGGTGGATCGAGATTGCCGACACTGGACCCGGCCTGCCGTCTAAGGCTCAAGAGCATCTGTTCCAGCCATTTCAAGGCGGCGTTGCAAAAGGTGGTACCGGGCTTGGCCTGGCGATTGCGCAAGAGTTGGTGCGCGGGCATGGTGGCGCACTTGAGTTGGACCGAACGGGTCCTAAGGGGACAGTCTTTTCCATCCGGTTGCCGAAAGGGGATGACATCTAAGCTGCGGTTCACTTTTGCCGAGATAAGCTCTTGCAAACCCTGAACCACAGGACTAAACCGCGCGTCAGTGGACCGATAGCTCAGCTGGATAGAGTACTTGACTACGAATCAAGGGGTCGGGGGTTCGAATCCTCCTCGGTCCGCCACTTTCCTTGTTATGATGCGACACATAGTTTTTCCTATTGCGCCAAACTCTTTCCTATTTTGAAGTTCTCCGCTTCCCATCCGTATGTTCGCTTGTTTCGTTTAACCCCTTTTCCTAGTCGGAAAATCAGCGGTGATTTGGAGGTCAGACGGCGAAGCCGCCTGCTCCTGCAAATCTGCCACGTGGCGA
>NZ_JBYNDP010000048.1:0-27075 GCF_059783535.1 Tateyamaria sp.
TTCCACCACATCACCACGCCCGACACACAGAGAAGCAGGACAGACAGGCAGATCACGGTGTTGGCCAGCACGCTCCACAGGCCAAGCGTGCCCATGTGCAGGGCAATGCCCACGGCCATGGCTTTGCCCGCCAGCGAGTAGTCCGTGAATTGCACATCGGCGAGGATCTTGCCCGTGTATTGGTCAATATGCGTCGTCCGGTCCGCCATGGGGTTTTTGCTGTCATTGCTCATGCTGTCGCGCGAAAGGGTCCAGACACCATCCGCCCCGCTGGGCAGGTTCAGCTGATAGCGCGCATCGAAACCAATCTGGCGGGCCAACATATCCACGGTATCGAGCGTCACGGGCGTGCCTTCAGGCAGGCCCGTGATCCCCGCCTGGCTACCAGACGCGGGCATAGGCGTTTGTTCCAGTGCCCATGGCACTTCCTTGGGACCATGGTTCATCGAGGCATGGGTGTCATCAGACAGGGGCACGTTGTCCCACTTCTCTGCCGGAAACTGGCTCCAGGCCTGTACCAGTCGTTCACCCCAGATGCCGGCCCAGGCCAGACCTGAGATAAGGAAGAATACTAGGAAGACAGAAATCCAGATGCCAAAAACCCCATGCAGGGACTTCCACTTGGCTCGTCCGTGTCCAAAGGTTGGGATGAGCGCTGTGCGCCAGACCCCGCCGCGGGGCCACCACATGTAAAGTCCCGTGGCGATCAAAACCATGCCGAGCGAAGCCGCAATCTCGATCATCCGGTCGCCGGTCACGCCCAGCAGAAGGCTACCATGGACGTTGTCGGCAAAGTCGTACCAACCCGAGCGGCGGGGAAAGGTTTCGAGGACCGTGCCGGTGTAAGGGTCGATGGCGACCATGGTGGCCGCGCCGCCGGCATCTACCCGGAAGATGGCGGCGCGGTCATCGCGGCGCGGGGCCACGTATTGGCGCAGTTCTCCGCCGGGAATGGCAGCAACGGCGGCCGCGGCTTGCTGCGAAACCGCCAATGCAGCCCCTTGCGGCAAAACCGGAATGCGGTCGCCATCCCGCCCGTCGATGAAGGCGATCCAGAGCATCGTCATGCCGGTGATGGCGAGCATTGCAAAGAAGGGAATGACATAGAGACCGGCATAGAAATGCCAGCGCCATGCGGCGCGGTAGAGTTTGGACGACGCAGTCGCGTCTTGCGCCTGTGCAGGCGCGCGGGTTGGGTCGATGGAGACCATGGAAAAACTTCCTCTGTCAGATCAATGTGTTGGACTGGGTCTGTCAGAGAGGTAGGGGCGGCCCCCGTGGTCGGGTGCGGTCGGGGCGCAGTTGCGCAATCGCTTGCGAGGTGCGGGTGAGTTTCGGCGCAAAGGCCGAAATATGGGCGGCTTGTGCCGGAAGATCGATGGCTGGCGCGCGGTCGACCTTGGCCTGACCGGCCCAATCACAAAACTCGTGCTGTGTCTCAACCGGGTTTCCATCGGCATCGAGCGTCACGGTTTTTGTATTGAGTCCCGTACAGATCACCATCGTGATCGTGCCCGCCTGCGCCTCGGGCATGGTGCCGGGCGCGATCAGCGAAAACAGCATAAACAGCAGCGTAATCGCAGCGCGCAGACCCGCCTTGGCCATAGAGATCAGGTTGTGGAAAGGGCGCGCACTCATGCGCACCGATTATAGAGCAGTCCATCCAAAGCCTACACGCAAAACTGTCGCAGTTCTGGCTGTCGCTTCGTAAAGTGATCAGACAAAAGGCAAACGCCGGCTAGTCGCCCAACTTCTTGTGCACCTCGTCGAGGTCAATCTCGCCTATCGGCATCTTGTTGGACGGATCCTCGAAATCGTATTTGAACACTTCGAAATCGCGTTTGTAGATTTCGTAGACCAGGTGCATCGACAGATCGTCGAAGTAGTCTTCGACCGGGTGGGCACGCTTGGGTCCGTGCCCTTCACTTTCGTTGAAGCGAGGGATGTCGGCGATATTCACGCTATTGGGCGTCTCGATGGCCTGCATGACCTCTTCCATGCCTTCGTTGAACTTCTCGGTCCAGATGACCTTGTCATAGTGGCCACCGTTCACGATGAAGGTGCTGACATGGCCAGACATCGCGGACCAGTGAATGTCAGGCTCCATCGGGCGGCGCCAGCGGATGGTGTCACGCGCAAAGAGCAGGAAGCGACGGAACGATTTGATCTGGTCAAAATCCTGCTTGCCGTCATCGCCGCCCACTTCGATCCCGTATTTCTGGATCAAAAGCGGAACGAGGTTGCCGCGATACCGTCGGCCGTTGCGTTGAATACCGCAGATTTTGTCAAAGAAGGACGACAGGATGCGGGTATAAGGATTGCGCACACAGGTGAAGGCATAGGAGCCGTGGGTTTTCACGTTGTCCGTGATGATCGGCTGGCTCGCTTCCAGCGCCCATTTGTGCATGCCACCCTGCGCATCATGGATGTCACCGTCAAAGAATTCGCCGTGATCAGAATAGAACATAATCTGTCCGATGGTCGAACAGGCGCATTTTGGCACCACGCGGTACACAACGCTTTCGCTTTCTGTCATCCAGGTCCCTGGGAACCCCATACCACTTGCCCTTTTTACCAGCTGCGATCGTTGCCTCTCGCGTTGTCGCGCAAAAAAGCAAAGAAATCTTGTTTATTCAATCTCTCCTTAGCTTTATCACCGTAAACAATCGCGCGTTAAGAGGCAGCAAAGTTTCCTAAATGGCAAAAATCGCCTACATCCTGCTGTGTCACAAAGACCCGGATGCCATCATCAAGCAAGCAGAGCGATTGACGGCTGCAGGCGACTACATGGCCATTCACTTTGATGCCCGTGCCAGTGGTGCGGCATTCGCCAAGATACGCGCGGCGCTCAAGGACAATCCCAACGTGGTTTTTGCCAACCGCCGCATCAAATGTGGCTGGGGAGAATGGAGCCTTGTCCAAGCCACGCTGTATGCCGTTGAAAGTGCAGTTGAGGCATTTCCACGTGCAACCCATTTCTACATGCTGTCAGGCGATTGCATGGCGATCAAGTCGGCGGAGTACACGCACCGCTTCCTTGATGAAAACGACGCCGACTTTATCGAGAGCTTCGACTATTTCGACAGTGATTGGATCAAGACCGGGATGAAGGAAGAGCGGCTGATCTATCGCCACTTCTTCAACGAACGGACCCAGAAATGGCGGTTCTACACCAGCTACCACATGCAACAGCGTTTCGGGATCAAACGCGAGATACCGGCGGACATCCAGGTGCAGATCGGCAGCCAATGGTGGTGCCTGCGCCGCCGCACCATCGAGTGGGTTCTGGATTTCACCCGGCAGCGCAAGGACGTGATGCGCTTTTTCCGTACCACGTGGATTCCGGACGAGACGTTCTTTCAGACCATCGTGCGCCATGTGGTGCCCGAGGACGAGATTCGCACGCGCACGCTGACCTTCCTGATGTTCACCGATTACGGTATGCCGGTCACTTTCTATGATGACCATTATGACCTGCTGCTGAGCCAGGATTTCCTGTTTGCCCGCAAGATCAGCCCGGAAGCACGCGATCTGAAACGTCGTCTGGGCTTGCTTTATGCCGCTGAGAACGTGCAGTTCCAGATTTCGAATGAAGGAGCGAGCCTATTCAAGTTCCTGACCGGACGGGGTCGGATCGGACGCCGCTTTGCCACTCGGTTCTGGGAGACCGAAAGCACGTTGGGTCGCAACCGTGAGTTGCTGATTATCGTGTGCAAGAAGTGGCACGTGGCCAAGCGGCTGCTGGAACGCATCCGAGTGATGACCAATGTGCCCGCCATCGAATACCTGTTCAACGAAGAGCATACGTCCCTGCCCGATCTGGGTGGGATCCAGAAGACACTGGAAAAGCGAACACGCCACAGGCGTGCTTTGATGCGGATGCTGTTTGACTATTTCGACACGGATCGCCTGATCGTTTGCATGGATCCAGGCAACCTGGACCTGTTGCAGGACTTTGCGGGCGACCGGTCGATCACGCGGATGCTGGAAATCCAGTGCGCCTTTACCGACGACTATCTGATCGGGCATGCCATGCGTGTGGGTCTGGCGGGCGAACAGACCAGCATCGAAACGCTGGAGCGTTTGCTGCCCACGATCCGCAACGATATGACCTTCGAATCTGACCGCATCCGCGACGCGGATTTCGAGCATCTGAACCGGATGGTCGAAACCGCGGACATTGAGGACAACGCATCGAGCCTGTCGCAGTTTCTGAGTGTGCCGGTGGACAAGGCCCGCGAGATTGCATCGGTCGACTACCTGTTTTCCGACTAGCCCGCGTCTTTGCGGTCGCGCTGACCGGGCCGCTTGCCTATAGACGCTGTCATGTCCACTGAAACCACAGCCCCGATCTTTGCCATCACCTTGCCGGGGATGGAGGATACGCTGGCCGACGAGGCCCGTTCGTTTGGCTTTGATGTGCAGGGGGTGACCCCGGGGGGCGTCTTTATCAGCGGTGGATGGCCGGAAGTCTGGCGCGCCAATCTCGAGCTGCGTGGTGCCACGCGTGTGCTGTGGCGCATGGGGTCTTTCATGGCATTCCATCTGGCACAGTTGGACAGGCGCGCCCGCAAGTTCCTCTGGGGTGAGGTTTTGCGAAACGATGTCCCTGTCCGAGTGGAGGTTGCGACATCGCGCAAGTCCAAGATTTATCACGCTGGTGCTGCAACCAAGCGGATCGAGACGGCGTTGGTTGAAAGCGCTGATATGACCTTGGCCAGCGAGGCACCAGTCACGCTGAAGATCCGCATCGATGACAACCGGGTGACGGTCAGCGTGGACACATCAGGTGAGCCCCTGCACAAGCGCGGCCACAAGGAGGCCGTGGGCAAGGCACCCATGCGCGAGACCCTCGCGGCACTATTCCTGCGCCAGTGTGGCTATGACGGCACGCAGCCCGTATTTGATCCGATGTGCGGGTCGGGCACCTTTGTGATTGAGGCGGCCGAGATGGCCGCGGGCCTGCAAGCGGGGCGAGCACGGGGTTTCGCCTTTGAGCATCTGACCGCGTTTGACGCGGCTGCAGTTGACGCACTGCGCACATTTGAGCGGCGGGGCGCACCACAGGCGCGCCTTACCGGGTCAGATCGGGATCAGGGTGTGATTGCCATGGCCCGCGCCAATGCCGAACGGGCGGGCGTGTCCGATCTTGTGTCTTTTGAGACCGGAAATGCAGGTGACATTGCCCCGCCGGATGGCCCACCGGGATTGGTGATCGTGAACCCACCCTATGGCGCCCGGATCGGCAACAAGAAGGCCCTCTACCCGGTCTATGGCCGGTTGGGTCAGGTCCTGGCCGAGCGGTTTTCAGGTTGGAAGGTCGGCATTGTCACCAGCGAGGCATCGCTGGCGAAGGCAACCGGGCTGCCGTTTGAGCCCGAGGGACCGAGCATTGCCCATGGTGGGTTGCGGGTGAAGCTCTGGCGCACCGGGCCGCTGCCGTAAGGCGCAGGTGTCCTGCGCCGGGTGCGGCGGATCGAGATCCGCCTTACGAATGGGTGTGCCTGTAAGGCGGAGGTGTCCTCCGCCCTATTTCGACTTCCAGGTGTCCAGCCAGCGGCGGATGCGCCCGCGCCGTTCCGACACAGCATCGCCTGCGGCTTCCCAACTGTCCTGTATTTCTTCCAACCTTGGGTCAATCCGTGCCCGGCGGAACCGACGCCAGCGCACCCAGATCGCGTAGAAAATCGCCGCAATGATCGTAAGGACGATGATGTTGACCCACGGGATGCCCTTGGACGCGTCCGGTCCTTCGACCTGCCGCAGAGAGATGGCGTTGGGGAAAATCGTCAGGAATTCATTCCGCCAGCCGTAGTGGGTCAGCACGTACCATTCTGGCGCGTCGCGGGTCGAGACGGAATCTGCCGCCTCTGTATACAGGTTCGACGTGTCGAACTTGAAATAGGGGGGCCAGCTCCAGCCTGTATCCTCGTTGCGGTAGACCATGGGCCGCCCATTGGCCCGCACAGTCTGGATGAACTGCACATCACGGTTGATCAGCCCATCAGATTGCGTGTCGGGACGCGACCAGAACATGCGTGTCCAGTCTCCGAGCTCCTGCCGTTCTTCATAGGTGTTAACGATCCGCACGATGTCGCGCTGCGGCAGCGTGTAGTGCAAGACCGCCCCAACCAAGACCCAGAACGCAATCAGTAATGTCCAGCCGATGTAACGCATAACGTCCCCTTCAGGCGAAATTCACAAGATAGATGATCAACCCGACAAGGAAGATCGGCACGATATAGACGCCGAGGATCAGCTTGCGCCGGAGCGACCCGTTGTAGTCGGCCAGCCCGTTCTGCACGTAAGCCTCGCGTGGGCCGGGCTTGTCGCCCGCGTCCCATTCCGCCTCGAGCCTGTCGCGCGCCCGTGCCCGGGAATAGAGCGACAGACAAACATAGATCACCGTCAGCACGACGAACGCGATCAGGAACAGTCGGGCCAATACCATTATCTTACCTCCTCACCGCGCCCCAGGGACCAACCCGCGCAATCAGATCACGGGGCTGTTGGGCTGGCTCCATAGGCGCGTCATGACCGAACAGGGCCTGCCGCGCGCCAACCTTGTCGGCCTTGTACTCGGCTTCGAGATATTGCGCGACATATTCCTTTTTCGCCTCCGGCCATGTGGCATAGGCGGCATAGAATGCCTGCTTTTGGCAGATGAAGAGCTGGCGCACGTCGCGGGGGCACAGCTCGGCCAGCAGCATGTTGACCAGATCCGCGTCGGGCGTATCCGCCGCCCGTAGCGTGTAGAAATAGGCCGGGTGTTGTGAACTGATCCGGGGCCATTTGCCGCCGTTTTCGGCCCAGTTGACCAGATCGGCCAGCCCACGAAATTCGTCGGGCAAGAGGTGCGCGTGCTCGCGCGCCAGCCTGCGCATATCCCGCCGCGTGGTCCCGGCAATGTCCGCGCCAGCCTCGGTCACGGCAGAGACGAGGATGAAATCCATCTTTTGCCGCAGGATCGCCGCCCCGTTAATGCCCCGCGCTTTGACCACCGGTTCGACCAGATCATTGTATTCGAGGAACTTGGCAATCCGGTTTCGCTCGGTCAGGTCAAACGTGTACTTGGTTGGCACATCTTCTGGCTTGTCCGTGGCAGCGATCGTCGCCGGGTGATCGAGCGTCTGGAAGATGTAGAGCCCGCCGAAATGGGACGTCCAGAAATTGCCCTTGTCCAACTTGAGCGGCTTCAGTTTGACCGGGTTGCGGGTGACATCTCCGGTCTGGCCTGCAAGCTGGATCATCTCACCAATCAGGACATCATCGAACCAGGCGTCATCTTCGGACAGGAACCTGTCGACCTTGCCCGCAAGCCTGTCGGCATTGCGCACAGTACCGCGAGTCGTATCCGCCTCAACGGTGATGGCGCGCAGGTCGAAGAGGCGTGCGGGATGACTGATATCGTAGACCGTGTTGATCAATTCCCCCGCCACAGCATCGCGGGCCGTGAGGGCAAAAAGCGCCGCCTCATTTTCCGCGATGAACCTTTTGAGGATGCCGTGGGAGGTAGAGAATTTCGCGTCGAGCAGCGGGCATTTGCGCTGCTCGGTGCTCAGGAGGATGAACTGCCGGTTGACCCCGTTATGGTTGAGGTAGAGTGAGTCGCCCAACTCGTTGCCGACCTCGGGCGAGTAGCCTGAGATATCGATGTAGAAATCGGTGAGGGCGGTGCGCTTGCCTGTGAGGTGTTCGAGTGCACGGTTGTAACGTTCGACCAGCGCGGGTGAGGCCACGTGGAAGAGGTTGCCGAACATGAGGCCGCGTTGGATGAGCCGGATCATGGGCGGGTCCCCCTGAGTTGCGCTAGCCGGATGACGAGCACACCGACGCTGGGCATGGAGAGTGACAGGAGCGCGTTGGCAAACCCTGCCTCACCGCTTGGGCCAAGGATGGGGAGTGGAAGCCCCATCGCTTGGATGAAGAGGACCATCACGGCAGCGATCCCGATGATGACGCTGGTGCAGACCATGCCGAACAGGAACTCGGGCAATGGCAGCGCGCGCTTGATGCAGGGCGGCAGAAGCCAGGCGGCGACCACGATCAGGCCCATGGCGACTATTCCAGTGAGGATCATGTGCGCCTCCCCAAGCGGAAGATCAGCGGGATCGTGAGGGCAAGGAGCGGCAGGGCGAAGCTGCGGTAAGTGATCTGGAGGTTGTAGCCGATATAGGCAGGCCAGGAATTGTTGAAGAGCAGCATGGTTTCAGAGAGCGGTGTGCCTTCGAAGCCCATGAGACTGTGGATGCCGGCTTGGTTGAGGAACAGCAGCGCTGCGGCGGCGAGGAAGCCGAACACGCCCCAGCGGAGGGGGAGGAGGGTGCCTAGGATGAGGGCAGTGAAGGTTATGGCGAGGAGTAAGAGCATTGTGTCTAACCGGCTGACTTTTTCCATAGTTTGCGGTTTTCAACTATGTCTTTCAGTGCATTACGGGCACTCTTGACTTTCCAAGAACGTATGCTTCTACGCTCAGGATCTGGAAGTTGAGAAGAAAGAAGTTGTAAGTCACCGAGATACAACAACAATTTTGTATAAATGTCGGATTTGAATGGTTTTTCAATCAACACATCTCGGTGGATTTCATGAAGTGCCGCTGCTTTCAGGATCGCTTCTGCAACGATCGGCATAAAGAGGTCAGCATCCGTCTCATCGGAGGATTGCGGCCGCAAAACCTGGAAACTCGCTATGTCGTCCGAACCCCTAACTCTGTATCGCCACCCGCCATACATGTTTTCACCATCAGTAAGCGAAAAGAAACACTCTCGAATCTTTTCCAGGATTCGTGGCAATCGTTTCAGCGCATCTCTCTGCTGTTCGATTTGTTTCGCTTCTCGCAGTTCGTCCACGGTAGCAAACAACTCATTGCGCTGAATTATCACAGAAACAACGATCCACGACAAAACTAGCAAGCTAGCAAAGCCAGCTAGAGTATCTCCGAGCTCGTTCATTGGGGACCGCCAAAATGACAAGTACCTTGGTTCGCACTTCTCAAATACAAAAAGAAATCTGGTGCATGTTTCTGTGAGTAACGCCGCGAGGAGAAAACCTAGTACGAGTAGACTTAATACTGTAGCGACCCAAAACAGGCGTGATGAGTATCTCTTCGCGGCTGCGTAGTCTCCTATCATTCGCCTCGTCCCAAATACCGCTTCTTCGCCTCTTCCTGCCGACCAAATTCACGCACCATCGCCTCAATCGCCACTTCATCCGACTTATCTGCGTACCGGAACTCACTATCGGCGTAGCGGTTGATCTCCTGCACCACCATGTCGACCGTGATCGGCACGCGCAGATCTTCGATCATCGCTTTCTTCTCGTCATAGGTTTTAAACAGGAACAGTTCGGGGTTCTCCATCCATTCGTCGGGCAGTTCGAAGTCCATGGCGCGGACTTTGACCGCGTCCGTGATGTTCTTGATCGCGCGGCCGGTGAAGCGATCGTCGGCCTGCTGGATTGCCTTCAGATACGCGCCCAGCTTGGCAATCGTGTCCAACTCACCGATGTCAGAATGCACCCGGTCGAACACCTCCATCAGCCCCGCCTCGTGCGGACGGTTGTGACTGTCGAAGCTGGCGGCGACGGCCTTCTTGATCTCTTGGGCCGAGAAGAGTTCGTGCGCGCCCATAGGGATGTCATGGTTCTTGCCCATCAGGAGGGCGAGAATGTCGATGTAATCCTCGCGCGTTTGCGGCCCGTCCACGAGGAAGCGCGCTCCGGCCCGCTGGCGCAGGGCGTCGTCCACATTCTCGGGGTAGTTCGAGAACATGCCGAAGGTGCAGTTCCCGCGCACAACGGTGTTGGCACCGGCAAAGCTCTCCATCAGTACGGCGGTGATTTCGAGTTGCCCTGCAGAGGATTGGCGGTCGCCCCGCTTGCCTGCAAGCTGGTCGATGTCGTCGATGGTGCCGAAGCCGATGACGCCCGGATCGAGGACGTTCGAGATGAACGCCTTGGCGTTCTGGCCCGACTTGCCCTGGTAGCTGTCGATGTTGTCGGTGGACAGGTTCTGGTAGCGGAAGGCATAGCCCGCGACGCCGCAATAGTCGTTGATCAGCCCCGCCATCATCTGGATCAGGGTCGTCTTACCCGTCCCCGGCTTGCCATCGCCCATGAAGGTAAAGATGAAGCCGCCCAGTTCGGCAAACGGGTTGAGCCGCCGGTTGAAATCATAGGCCATCAGCATCTTGGCGAGCTTCATCGCCTGGTACTTGGCGATATGGTTGCCCACGACCTCGTGCGGTTTCTTAAAGGTCATGGTGAGGGTTTGGGTCTTGGCCTTAGTCGCGGGGGTAAAGCCCTGAACGGTGAAGTCGTCGGCCTCCACATGCCAGCTTGCCCCGGTGAAGGGGGCGAGACGCGGGGCGTTCTGGGCGCGCAAGCTGACCTTCTCCATCAGCGCCTCGGCAAAGGCGGTGATGGTCGCGACCAGATGGACGTCGTCGAGGGCGTGGGTGGCGATGTCCTGGTCCAGTTCCCATAGGCAGCCGTGCAGCGCGGTCTGTCCGTTGTCAGTGAGGATTTCCTCGACCTCGCCGACCTCTGCCGTGACCTCAGTCTGGTGGGCCGACAGCAGATAGGCGGTGGCGTTGCCAAAGACGTAGAGAGTGATAAGCGCTTCGGCCGCGAGCAATTCGGCGAACTCAGTCTTGCGCGCGACAGGCAAAGCACCTTCGAGGTTGGCGCGTTTCAGATCACCAAGGCCAGAGACGGAGGCGTAATTCTCGGCCACCGCCAGAGCGATGGAAATGGCGCGGCGCAGGGCGTTGAGCGTGGTGGCCTGCACCGGGGACATCAGCGCGTCATCGTCATCGGCCCCTTCGATGGTCGCCATCAGCTGCACGGCCCCGGTGGGCACGGTGCGGCGGGTCACAAGGCCGGGCGTGGTGGTACGGAAACGGCGACGAGTGCCCACGCCGGTTGACCGCTCCTGTTGCGCGGCCTCCTTGCCCTTGCCGATGCGGGGGGCGTGGTCGAAGCCCTGCAACATGGACAGTGCCATGGGGTAATGCGCCGTAATCTCGGCCTCGCGCAGTTCCATTTGATCTGCTGTTTGGGTCATCGAATAGTCCCTTGCTTCATTTCGCCAAGTAAACCGCCCCCGGAGGGTCGATCAGATGATTTGGCAAACTTTTTAATACCTCAGCACCCGCCCCGAAGGACTGACGACGAATTTGCGGACAGACCCGAAGCCGGGCGGGTTCATCTCTTCAAGCACCTGAAAGGCGCGTTGGGGCAGGACGATGCTGCGCTCCATGCGGGTGGCCCCAAGGTCCGCGCCGCGGCCCGAGAAGGGGTCGAGGGCGAAGACCTCGCGTTCGACGGAAGAGAACCAGCCCGCGCGTTCTTCAATCACGCGTTCGGAGTGCAGATCTTCCTCGGTCCAGACCAGCGCCCAATCCTGCCCTTCGGGCGCGCGGGCCGCTTTTAGGACGTCGAGGATGGGCCCCGATTGCGCGGTGAAGGCCGAAGAGTACATGGGCCCCGCATAGAAACGGCGCAGGCGTTTGGGATGCAGGTCGTCGAAATCCTCGTCAAAGCCCTTGGCGATGGTCACCAGCTTCAGCTTACCCAGCGACTGCGCCATCAGGTGCGCTTGCGCTTCGGGCCAGCGGCGCGGGTCTTTGGGCAGGGCAGTGCGGCCCGTGTCCTCCACCTCCATCATGTAAATGACGGGCAGGTTCAGTTCGGTGTCATAGACGGCCCAGTGGATACGGAAGCTGCGGCGGTCGTCGCTCAGATTGCCGGTCCAGACGATTTGCGGATCGTTGCGGGGCCAGAAGAGTTGGCCCTTGATCAGGTCCTCGTAATAGAGCCGCTGGGACAGGGCGAATTGCAGCTTCGTGGGCACCTGACGGTCACCGATGATGACCTCGACCATCTGCTTTTTCAGCTCATCTGCCGAGTCGATACGGTTGAGATGAACATCCGCCTGGATCGCGTCCGAGGCCATGGTGAGTAGTTCCTCAGCCGCTGGAAAGCCACTGTAGCGCTTGTCAATGGCGAGGGAACCGAAGAAGCGCCCAGTGTCTCGGCCCACCAGCAGGTATTTCTGGGAGAGCGCGCGGAAGGTGAAGGTCAGTTCGGCGATGTAGCGGGTGAGGATCTTGACCTCGTCCCGATTTAGATCGCCCTCGGCCTCCATCACGCCTGCGACGCGGGCGAGGTGCCCGATGATCGTCTCGAACTTCTTGAAGTAACGGCGCGAGGCGAAGAGGTCGGTAAGGCCGGAGGTTTCGGGCTTGGTCATACTCGGACCATTTGCAATTCAAGTTCTGAGGGGAGTCGCCGACCGCGGGTGGGGGTATAGCCCCCGCCCAGGGGGGCGGTCGGGGGCTGCCCGGCGGTGCCGCCGGGCGTAAAAGGCCAATTCCTAATCATCGTCAGTCATTACTTGAAGCTGAGGCCATCATATCCGTTCCATCAGCATTTAATCGGTTAACATGCTTGTCCCAAAAACTGTGCTGCACGCTTTTGACAAAAACACCTTTGGACTTCGGATTGGACGCTGCCAAAAGATTGGTCTGACGCATAGGTCGCACCATAAAACCGTGAATGAAGCCAAAAAAGGCAGCTACTCCGCACAAGAAAATCGCGGAGAGATAGTTTCCAAAACTTGGGTCGTTAAAAGCCCGTTTCAGTGCAGGGATATCGCTGTGCACCTGACGTTCTCCCCCAGTAAAAACAAGCAGGCTGACAAAAAAATCGACCCCAAGAACCAGATTGCGCCAGTCACCACACCTGACCTGAACTGCAGCGGATTAATGTAAATCATGCCCCATACGCGTTGCTGTCGTGCTTCTCGACGATCTGGGCAAAGCGCCTTGCAAACCGTTCATCCGCCTTCGCCTTCTGCTCCAGCACGTCGCGGGCAAAGACCATCTGGTCTTCGTGTGCTTCCAGCATGTCGGCCATGCGGGCATTCGTTGCCGCACCGATCCCGGCCATGGCGGTTTGCGCTTCCTGATCCGTTTTCACGCCGATCTCGTTGATGCGGTGGGCGACGTCCTGTTGCTGGGCTGTCTTCAAAGACTTGGTCAACGCGTCATAAAGGACCACGCGCTGCTTGGTGTCTGTTTGCAGCTTGTTGATCAACACCATCTGGGTCGCGGCCTGGTTTTGCAGCGAGTCCACCCAGGTCTTGCCCTTTTCGATGTAGCGTTCGAGGGTTTGGGACTTGGCAACCTTGACCTGCTCGTCCTGCACCATCTCGTTGTATTTCGAGTTCATGTCGGCCAGTTCCGTCTCAAGCGCGGTGCGCTTGGCGGCGTCGGTCTCAGACGCGATCTTGTTTTCCAGCGTGATGATCTGCGGGTCCATCGCCTGGATGTCAGCCTGCAAGGCGGATAACTCCTGCACTGTGAATTCGCGCTCGTCCAGCGTTTCGGTGAGGTTGGCTTCGACCTTGGTTTTCTGCTCTTCCAGCATGGTCAACTGACCCTGCAGCAACTGCACGATCACGTCGGATTTCGAGATCAGGTCTTGCAGCTTATCGTCGATCGAGGCGGACCGCACGCGTTCCTGACGCATCGACTCCGACTTGGCCTTGGCAAAGATACCAACAAAACTTTCCCAGCCCGTCTTGGACCGCATCTCGTCAAAATCTTTGGAGAACGCCGCAGTCACATCATCAAGACCCATGATGAGTTCCGCGATATTGGCGTTCATCACATCGGTATGCGCGTGCACTTCTTCCAACGTGGCGTTTTCGATATCCATCGAGATGTCATCGCCCAATTTCATCTTGGCGCGCGCCATCTCGATCCGGCTGGTCAGCTCAGCGATTTTCTGTTGTGCCTCTGCCACCTGGGATTGAGATTCTTCAACTTGGCTCGCGAAATTCGCCATAAAATGTCCTTTCCACTCAATGTGTTGCGACAGATATAGGCAATGTAACACGCATTTACATCTGTCCGCGTCCAATTTTGCCGGGATAGTTGCAAAAACACAGCGGCATGGAAAGGTGTGGGTTTCACCGTCAGCAAAAAGCGGGGGCTTTCGCCCCCGCCTGCCCAAATATGGGCTGATCGGCCCCCGTGAGTGGTGAAAGTCAAGGGCAGAACTGATGTTGTCGGGTGGTTAGCCCAACACGTTGTTGTCCGGTCCGTAGGGGAAGCCGGTGATGTTTTCATTCCCGTCATCGGTGATTACGAGGATGTCGTGCTCGCGGTAGCCCCCGGCGCCTGGCTGGCCCTCAGGAATGGTCAGCATCGGTTCCATCGAGATGACCATGCCGGGTTCAAGCACAGTGTCGATATCTTCGCGCAGTTCTAGCCCCGCTTCGCGGCCATAGTAGTGCGAGAGCACACCAAAAGAGTGGCCGTAGCCGAAACTGCGGTATTGCAGCAGGTCATGTTCGCGGAAATAGGCGTTCACGCCTTCGGTCACTTCGGCGCAGGTCACGCCGGGTTTCAACAAGGACATGCCAAGTTCGTGTGCGGCGACGTTGTGGTTCCAGATGTTCAGGCTGGCGTCATCCACCGTTTCGACAAACAGGGTGCGTTCCAGTGCGGTGTAGTAGCCCGAGATCATGGGGAAGGTGTTGAGCGACAGGATATCGCCCCGTTCAAGCACCCGCCCCGTGACCGGATTGTGCGCCCCGTCTGTGTTGATGCCGGATTGGAACCAGACCCATGTGTCGCGGTATTCGGCGTCGGGGAAGCGTTTGGCAATTTCCAGTTCCATGGCGTCGCGACCCGCCATGGCCACGTCAATTTCACGCACGCCTGCCTTGATCGCGTCGCGGATGGCATAGCCACCGATGTCAGCCACTTGGGCCCCATGGCGGATCAGCGCGATCTCGGCCTCGGATTTGTTCATGCGTTGGCGCATGGTTGTTTCGTAAAGGTCGACCGTGGCGATGGGTTTCAGGAAATCCTCCATCTTGGCCTGTTGCAGCAGCGTCAGGTGGTCGGATTCGACCCCGATCACGGCCCCCTCGCCCGTCACCTCGCGCACGGCGCGCCAGAAATTGTCGCGCTGCCAATCGGTGTAGGTGATGTTGTCGCCGTGGCTGCGCCGCCAGGGTTGGCCCGCATCGATCCCGGCACTGATCGTGACACAGGCATCTTCGGTCACGACGCAGGCATAGGGACGGCCAAAGGCGCAATAGAGAAAGCCCGAGTAGTAAGCGACATTGTGCATCGACGTGAAGACAGCGGCGCTGGCGCCTTGCGCGTCCATTCGTTCGCGCAACTCGGCTAGGCGCGCCTCATATTCAGCGGCATCGAACGGCAGCGGGGCCTTGGAGCCATTGTGAAAGCGGTAGAAATCGGGGCGAGCGGTCATCCTTGACCCTCCTTTTCAGAAAGGTCCCGGCGTTCAGGACATAGAATATGGCTGAAAATGCTGGCGACGCCATCGCCTGCGACCAAGTTATTTCTTGCGCGTCATGGTGCCGTCGTCAAGCGCTGGATCATGTCGCTGTCCGGGTCCTCCAGCGCGTCGATAACGTTGAAGTGATGTTCACCCTTGGTCACGACATGATCGGCGCCCCAAGCCTTGGCCAGCCAACGGGCCTGATCAAGGAACACCGGTCGTTCCTCCGCCCCGACCCAAACTGTGACCGGCGTGTCGGGTTTCGGTTGCCGCAGCGGGCTTTCGGCCCGTGCCATTGCAACATCCATCCCAAAATCGACATTCATCGCTGTTTGCAGAAGCGGTTCGAGGTCTGACACCGGAGAGATGGGCATGACATGGGTCAGTCGCGACAGGACAGATGCGGGTAGCATACCCGGCGCCAGCATCCGCGCAACAAGATGCCCGCCCGCCGAGTGACCGGCCAGGCTGATCGGCCCCATGCTTCCCTCGGCCACCGCCATCACGGCCTGCGCGATTTGCTGAGTGATCCCGGCGATCCGCACGGTCGGACACAGATCGTAGGAAGGCATCGCCACGCACCATCCCCGCCCCAACGCACCCGCTGCCAGATGCGACCAGTAGGATCGGTCGAATTTCAGCCAGTAGCCGCCATGCACAAAGATCAGAGTGCCCTGCGCCTCACCCTCGGGCATGAAGTGATCAAGAGCCATCCGGTCAGACGGACCGTAGCTGAGGTTCAGATGCGCGCGTGCGCCAAGGGTGTCCCGAAACGCTTGCGCCGCATCGGCCCAGCGTGACGGATAGCCTGCTGCACCGTCGATATAGGCCCCGTTGGCATAGGCATCGTCCATGTCTGGCATCATGGCCCTCCTGACTTTGGAACTGGACAAGCCTACCCCGTGTGGTTTGACATGCAACAGACCCGAAAAGGACGCACCATGCTAGATCAGACTACCGACCTCAAATCCATGCTGAAGGACCCTTCGCTGCTGGAAACCCATGCCTATGTGAACGGCGCGTGGATGAGCGGGGATGAAGGGACATTCGATGTGACCAACCCGGCCCGCGGAGACGTCGTGGCCGAAGTAACCGACCTGAGCCGCGCGCAAGTGGCCGAAGCGATAGCTGGCGCAGAGGCGGCGCAAAAGGATTGGGCGGCATGGACCGGCAAGGAACGCGCCGCCGTGCTGCGCCGCTGGTTCGAGTTGATGATGGAACATCAGAATGATCTGGGCACCATCCTGACCGCCGAACAGGGCAAGCCGCTGGCCGAGGCCAAGGGCGAGATTGCTTATGGCGCATCCTTCGTCGAGTTCTTTGCCGAAGAAGCCAAGCGCATCTATGGCGAGACGATCCCGGGCCACCAGCGCGACAAACGCATCACTGTATTGAAACAGCCCATCGGGGTAGCAGCTTCCATCACGCCGTGGAACTTTCCGAACGCCATGATCACCCGCAAAGCCGCCCCGGCGCTAGCGGCGGGCTGCGCTTTTGTCGCCCGCCCGGCTGAACTGACCCCATTGTCTGCCATCGCCATGGGCGTGCTGGCCGAGCGCGCAGGTATCCCGGCGGGTGTGTTCCAGGTGGTGACAACCTCGAACGCGTCTGAAACAGGCAAGGAGTTCTGCGAGAACCCGGCGGTTCGCAAACTGACCTTCACCGGCTCGACCCAAGTGGGCCGTATCCTGCTGCGTCAGGCGGCTGATCAAGTAATGAAATGTTCGATGGAGCTGGGCGGCAATGCCCCATTTATCGTGTTTGACGATGCCAATCTGGATGCCGCCGTCGAAGGTGCGATGATCTGCAAGTTTCGCAATGCGGGTCAGACCTGTGTCTGTGCCAACCGGATTTATGTGCAGGCCGGTGTCTATGACGCCTTTGCCGCGAAACTAAAAACAGCCGTCGAGGCCTTGAAAGTTGGTGACGGGCTTGAGGATGGTGTCACGACCGGCCCACTGATCACAGACAAAGCCGTTGAGAAGGTGCAGGACCATCTGGCTGATGTGGTCGACAATGGCGGCACAATCCTGACCGGGGGCAAGGCCCACCCGCTGGGTGGCACGTTTCTGGAGCCAACCGTTGTGACCGGCGTGACCCAAGAAATGAAAGTGGCGCATGAAGAGACCTTTGGACCCCTCGCCCCGCTGTTCAAGTTCGAGGACGTTGACGATGTTATCGCCATGGCCAATGATACGATCTTTGGTCTGGCCGCCTATTTCTACGCCAACGATCTGAGCCGGGTTCACAAGGTGGCCGAGGCGCTGGAATATGGGATGGTCGGGGTCAACACCGGCATCATCTCGACCGAGGTGGCGCCGTTTGGTGGCGTCAAGCAGTCCGGGCTGGGCCGCGAGGGATCGCATCACGGAATCGAGGAATTCCTGGAGATGAAATACATCTGCATCAGCGTGTGACATCCCCGGCGGAAACAACGCGCGGCGCGTGAGATTTCAAGACTTTACAGGGGCGCATTTGCCAATCGTCAGGAATTGCGCCCTCAAATCGTTGTGACAAGAGACGGGTATGATTGCCCGATGGCTGGCATCTGTTCTATTCATATTCCACCTGAGTGCGAGGAATTTTGATTCATGTTGACCAGACGCCATTTCGTTATGACAACCGCCGCCCTTTTTTCGGCACCCATTGCCGGGCCTGCATTGGCACGCCCCATTTCCGATCAATCAAAATGGTCCGCGTGGGACTCGCAAGTCACGCCTGCCAATTTCGACCTCGCCACATCCAACCCATGGGGTGTGCACCGCCGTTTTTTGCCGCAGCGCGTGCAGGCCAATGACGGGTTGAAGCCGGGTGACATCCATGTCGATGCAGTGGCGCGTTACCTGTATCACATTCAGGAAGACGGCACCGCGATGCGCTATGGCGCGGCCATTGCGCGAGGCAACCTGTATGAACCAGGCACATACAACATCAAGCGCAAGGCCAAGTGGCCAACATGGACACCGACCAAGGCGATGATCGAACGCGATCCGGACCTGTTTGAAAAACATGCCGATGGGATGAATGGCGGCCCCACGAATCCGCTTGGGTCGCGCGCCTTGTACCTGTTTGTAGGAAATCGCGACACGTATCTACGAATTCACGGCACCCCCTATCCCCGCTCGATCGGCGGGCGGGCAAGCTCGGGCTGCGTGCGCATGATCATGGCGCATATCAACCAGCTTTATCCAAGCGTCACACCCGGCGCGACGGCGTTCCTGTACCCGTCCGAAGACGGCGTGACAGCGGCGAGCTAGGGGCTGCGTTTGAAACTCCTGCGTCGGCTTCCGTCGAAGATACCGCCGCGGGGTTTCGACGCCTCAGTCTTGTGGTCTCGTCTGAAATCTTGGCAAGGAACCGCTTGCGCAGGGCTTCGCATTGTCTCCATCGCTGTGCTAGTGCGCGAAGGTGATGGATTGGGACCGCTCTGCACAGGCCTGGATTGAGGCACAAGGCACGCATGGTGACTTCAGCCGCCAGCGCGTTCTGGACGTACCGATGTTGGACCGCGTACACGCTTTTGGACCGCCCACCCTTCTTGATCTCGGCTGCGGCGAAGGACGGTTCTGCCGCCTTCTGGCCGATAAGGTCGAGACGCTGGTCGGGTTGGATCCGTCCAAGGCACTCTTGTCGCGGGCACGCGAACTTGGCGGAGCGCAATTCGTTCACGGTCGCGCTGAAGCGCTGCCGTTCGAGCCATCCACGTTCGATATGGTCGTGTCGTACCTCAGTCTTCTCGACATCGAGGGCATCGAAGCCGCACTTGACGAGGTGAGGCGCGTCTTGCGCCCCGGTGGCCGCTTTCTGTTTGCGAACCTGACAGGCTTCGCGACTGCCTCGGACATCAAGAGCGGAGGCTGGCGTGTCTTGCCGGATGGTGGGCGACAGATCGTTGTGCGCCGCTATCTGGAGCCCCATGCTGTCAAGGCGGAGTGGAAGGGCATCACAGTCACCAACTGGCACAGGCCCATGTCATTCTACGTGACGAAGCTTTTGGAGCGCGGGATGACATTGACGCATTTTGATGAGCCAGCCGTGCCGGAGCCGTCCGACCCAAAAGAAAAGGCCTACAACGATGCACCGTACCAGTTGATCATGGAGTGGCGGGCACCGGACTAAGTTCAGCGCTTGCTGGACAGCCGCCTCTAAAATGAAGCCGGCAGATCAGGTTGCGGCGGGGGTCGCTTCTGCCTCAACCTGCGTGCAGATGGGGCGCCCGTCGCGGGTGCGCAGCGGCAGGAACGTTGTTTCGACGGGACCGACATGGCGGTAGACAAGGCACCCATCAACCGGGTCGACCTTGACCGCGTTCAGGTCCTGTTTTGGATCGGCCAATGTCAGGATACGCTCTGGCAGAGGCGAGATGAACGGACCACCGGCACCTCCTGATTGCGTGGTCTCGTCACAGGCGGCGAGCATCACCATTGCCGCTGCTAGCATCACTCCGGTCCGTTTCATTTCCATCCCCCATGACATTGGTTGCCGGTCTCAGCCGAGCATCTGCCTATTGTTATCATGGCATGTGACCGCGCCTGCAACGGGCTGAACATCTGACGCTGACGTGAGTTGCGCGCCCGCAACGATTGCTGTGTGTTGACGGGACCCAATACCCGGAGCGCAGCCATGTCCCGCATTCTTACCATGATTTTCGCCATCGTCCTTTTACCGCTTCCCGCAATGGCCTGCGGTGGGCGGGATGAACCCTGTGCCCTGCCCAGCGGCAATTACCATATGGCTGTCCCCGAGATGGCAACACCCCGGGGTATCGTCATGCACCTGCATGGTGGCGGAGGGCGCGGGCGCGGGTTGCTTAATTCCGGCCTCGCGCGCGAAGCCTTGACCCGTGGCTATATCTTTGTGGCGCCCGATGGTGATCAACCGACCCGCCGGTTCAAGCGGGACTGGTCGGTGCGGGGCAAAAATCTGGAATATGACCGGCAGGATTTTGGCTTCTTGCCCGAAGTGATGGCCGATGTGCGTGCGCGAACGGGGCTGGATAGTGGTACCGTGCTGCTTGCAGGCTTTTCGCGCGGGGGGTCGTTTGTGTGGGACATGGCCTGCCAGATGCCGGACTTCGCCGATGCCTATGCCCCGCTGGCGGGCGCCTTCTGGGATGATCTGCCAACTGAATGCGCAGCCCCGGTGCGGCTGTTTCACACCCATGGCTGGAATGACCGGACCGTCCCGCTGGAGGGGCGATCCTTTGGCGGTGGCGAGGTTGTGCAGGGCGATGTCTGGGCCTCGCTGAAAATCTTGCGCGAGACCAATGGCTGTGACGCACGCCAGCCAGAACGCAACAGTTTTGAGGGCGATCTGTGGTTCCGCCACTGGACCGATTGTGCCGCTGGCGACATCCGACTGATGCTGCACAAAGGCGGGCACGGCGCGCCGCAGGGTTGGGCCACCCGCGTCATGGACTGGTTTGAAGGCAAGGGGCTGGACGCCGAAGGGTGATCGGGGTCAGATGCGCCCATGTTGACCTGCTCAGATCTTGAGGCCGCCGCCGATTTTGTTCACGCCCGCATGGCCCCAACGCCGCAGCACCACTGGCCACTGCTGAGTGCAGCCACGGGGGCCGAGGTGTGGGTGAAACACGAAAACCACACGCCCACTGGCGCCTTCAAGGTGCGCGGCGCGCTGACCTTCATGGATTGGTTGACCCGGACACACCCGGACGTGCCGGGCATCTGCACCGCGACGCGCGGCAACCATGGGCAGGGACAGGCCTGGGCCGCGACGGGCGCGGGTCTGACCGCAAAGGTCTATGTTCCGCGCGGCAATTCGGTTGAGAAGAACGCAGCGATGCGCGCCTTTGGGGCCGAACTGATCGAGTTTGGCGAAGACTTCGACACGGCGCGCGAGGAGGCCTATCGCGTGGCCGAGGAGGAGGGGCTGTTCATAGTCCCACCCTATCACCCCGAGCTGGTACGTGGGGTCACGACCTATGCCTATGAGTTGTTCAGTGCGCAGCCCGACCTCGACACTGTCTATGTCCCCATCGGTTGTGGGTCAGGCATTTGTGGGGCGATCATGGCGCGGGATGCTTTGGGACTGTCAACAAAAGTGGTCGGCGTCGTATCCGATCAGGCGCAGACCGCGAAATTGTCCGTTGAAGCAGGTCGGTTGATCGAGACAAATTCGGCCAACACCTTTGCCGACGGGATGGCCGTGCGGGTGCCAGTGCAGGAGGCATTTGACGTCTATTCCAAAGGCGCTGAGCGTATCATTGCAGTGAGTGACGACGAGGTGGCAGAGGCCATTCGGCTGTACTTCACCGCCACCCACAATGTAGCGGAGGGTGCGGGTGCTGCACCGCTGGCCGGGCTGATGCAGGAGCGTGCGCAGATGGCGGGCAAGCGCGTGGGTGTCATCCTGTGCGGCGGCAATATTGACACCGGCTGGTTCCGCACCGTGCTGGACGGCCATACTCCGCCGGTCTGATTTTACAAAACTGACACACCACTGTTACGTCGGCGTCAAGCAAACGCGCCACGTCGTGCTGGATTTGATCCTGATGGAGTGTCTGATGACCAAACCCTTGACGTGCATGACTTCAGCGCTGGCCCTGATTGCAGGTGCCGCCGTTGCAGACGGCCATGCGACCAAGAATTTCAACCGTATTGCTTCCTTCCCCGTCGTGACCAACATGGCCGAGGGCGAGGACACATCCCGTGAAACCTCGCCCGAAATCATCGACGTGACCGCCGATGGCATGACGCTGGTTTACACCGACAGCCCACTGAAAGCCTTGGGGCTAGTGGACATCACCCATCCGGCGACCCCTGCCCCGCTAGGCAACATCGCCTTGGATGGTGAACCAACAAGCGTCGCCGTGATCGGATCAACAGCCTTTGTCGGGATCAACACGTCCGAGAGCTTTACCAACCCGTCAGGCAAGATGCTTGCCATCAATCTGGCAGACAGATCGGTTGTCGCATCGTGCGATCTGGCGGGACAGCCGGACAGTGTGGCCAAGGCCTCCGATGGCTCCTTTGTCTCTGTGGCCATAGAAAACGAGCGCGACGAAGACCTGAATGACGGCGTGATCCCACAGCTGCCCCCCGGGTCGTTGCAAATGATCGACATCGTGGATGGCACGCTGGACTGTGACAGCATCATCACCGCTGACCTAACCGGGCTGGCTGATGTGGCCCCGACGGACCCTGAGCCGGAATATGTGTCCATCAACGCCCTGGGTGAAACCGTGGTGACGCTGCAGGAGAACAACCACATGGTTGTAGTGGCCCGCGACGGGTCGATTGTAAGCCACTTCTCAGCCGGAACCGTCGACCTTGAGGGCATTGATGCCACGGATGAACGTGGTGCGCTGATCTTTACCGAAAGCCAGACGAGCCGCCTGCGCGAACCCGATGCGGTGACATGGATTGATGACGAGCATTTCGCCACCGCCAACGAAGGTGACTATCAGGGCGGGTCGCGGGGCTGGACGATCTTTCGCAAGGATGGGCGCATCGTCTACGAAAGCGGTGTCAGCTTTGAGCATGCATTGGTCCAGATCGGCCACTACCCGGACAAGCGGTCGGACAGCAAAGGGATTGAGCCTGAAAGCGTGACCTTTGCCGAATTTGACGGCACGCCGTTTGTGTTTGTCGGATCCGAACGCGGGTCCATCGTCGGCGTCTATGACGTGACCGACCTTGAGGCACCTGTCCTGAAACAGTTGCTGCCTTCGGGCATCGGGCCGGAAGGCTACGTGACCATCCCCGAGCGCAACCTGCTGGTGTCCGCCAACGAAAAGGACTTGATCGAAGATGGCGGTGCCCGCGCGCATGTCATGCTGTACGAATTTGCCGAAGGTCCCGCGGTTTATCCGCATCTGACATCCGAAGGGATGGAGGAGTTGACCGGCTGGGGTGCCCTTTCCGGCATGGTCGCGGATGAGGCTGGCATAATCTATGCCGTGTCCGATAGCTTCTACGGCTTCCAGCCGCGCATCTTCAAAATCGACCCGTCACAGACCCCGGCCCGCATCGTCGAGGCCATTGATGTGACCCGCGCAGGTCGCCCAGCCCAGAAGCTGGATATGGAAGGGATCACGCTGGATGGTGATGCGTTCTGGATCGCATCCGAGGGGCGCACGGATCGGGTCATTCCGCATGCGATCTATAAGGTGGCCGCAGATGGCAGCATAGAAGAAGAGATCGGCCTGCCACCCGAGTTGATGGCGGTCGAGAAACGCTTTGGCTTTGAAGGGATCACCAAGGTCGGTGACACCCTGTGGATGGCCGTGCAGCGTGAGTGGAAGGATGACTCAGCAAACCACGTGAAGCTGGTGGCCTATAACATCGAGACCGAGGAATGGGGCGCTGTCCATTATCCCAAGGCCGACCCTGCCAAGGGTTGGGTCGGCCTGTCCGAGATCGTGGCCCATGGCGACTATGTCTATATCGTCGAACGCGACAATCAACACGGGATGGACGCCGTGACCAAGAAGGTCTACCGCGTGCCACTGGCTGAGATGCAGCCTGCGCCCTTGGGCAGTGACCTGCCGGTCGTCAGCAAGGAAGAAGTGCGCGATCTGATCCCCGATCTGACATCGACCGGCGGCTATGTGCTGGACAAGGTCGAGGGGCTGGCGATCACCTCGGACGGTACGGCGTGGATTTCGACCGACAATGATGGGGTCGATGACCATTCAGGCGAGACGATGTTCTTTACCATTGGGTCGGTGAACTGATCCAAAGCACATGACAAAGGGGGCGTCAGGCATCCGCTTGACGCCCTTTTTCTTTGCGCATACACCCCGCGCCTTTCCGCATGGTCAGGGGGACGGTATGGCACACACGTTGGGCATTGATTTCGGCACCTCCAATTCGGCGGCGGGCTATGTGCGGGACGGCAAGCCGCATCTTGTGACCATGGCGACTGGGCAGACGACGCTGCCGACCACCGTCTTCTTTGACTATGACGCCCGCAAGATGCTGATGGGGCATCCGGCGAATGACGCGCTTCTCGATGGGATCGAGGGGCGGTTCATGCGAGCGTTAAAGCGTGTGCTAGGCACTTCGATCATGCATGAAAAGCGCCAGCTTCTGAACGCGCGGATGACCTTTGTCGACATCATCGCGCGCTTTCTGGCCGAAGTAAAAAAACGGGCGGAGGCGGAGGCGGGACATGCCTTTGACCACGCCCTATCCGGTCGACCAGTTGTGTTTCATGGCATGGGTGATCCACGAGAGGCGCAGGCCGAAGCGGATTTGCGCGCTTGCTATCTGGCGGCGGGATTCAAGGATGTGTCATTCCTTCCCGAGCCAGAGGCGGCGGCGATTGCCTCCGGCGCACTGGATCATCCAGGGGCGACGGGCCTGATCGTGGACATTGGCGGCGGAACGTCGGACTTTTCGATCTTTCGCACGGGCAATGATGGCGTCACGATCCTTGCCAACCATGGAGTGCGAATTGGCGGGACTGATTTTGACCGATCCATCAGCATCGACCGGGTCATGCCACTGTTCGGGGCGGGTTCCCTGATCCGCAATGCCATGGGGCCGGGCACCCTACCCGCGCCCAAGGGCATCTTTAACGATCTGGCGACATGGGAGAAAATTCCCTTCCTCTACACTGCCAAAACGCGACGTATGGTCAGCGACATGGTGCAGTTGGCAGAGGAAGGAGACAAGATGGCGCGGCTGGGTACGGTGCTGGAGCATGAGTTGGGCCACGATGTCGCCTTTGCCGTGGAACAGGGCAAGATCGACGCCAATTCCGGGCGCAACGACGCTGTGATTGCACTGGATCAGGTGGCATCCGGTCTGACCGCCGCGCTGCCGGTGGACGCGTTGCGCGGCATCCTTGATCCGCATGCCGCTGCCTTGCGCCTTGGAGTGGCCGAAACTTTGAAGATGGCGGGGACCGAGGCGGGGCAGATCGACCAGGTGATCTATGTCGGTGGCTCCAGCCTGATGTCGATGGTGACGGATACGATGCGCACACGGTTTCCTGACGCGCGACATTCGTTTTCCGAGGTGTTTACGGCTGTGGCGGACGGGTTGGCGCTGGCGGCCGATCGGCACGGTGCGCAGCCAGTCACATGACGCTCACCCCCGCGCCCTGAGTGCTGCGCGGATGTACTTGGCGGCGGATCGATAGTGGCTGGGGCCTGAGGCCTCTGCCCAGCGCCCTGGCCGCCAGTCATTGCGCGCGCCCTTCATTGGACCGCCATACAGCTCATCCTCGGAGCGGTCATTGATGAACTCCGTAAGTTCACTATGCTTCTTTTTGAGCAAGGCAACGGCCTGTGGCCAGTCCAGATGCGACTGCTTCTGCCTGAGGTCCGCGTTGTAGCGCTTGAGTTCGTTCCACTTGTACCCTTCCGCCGGGAAGTGAACGGTTTTGCCCGCCTGCCCATCCCAATACCATCCCAGAAACAGGTCGATCCAATGGGCGCGGTGGGCGATGACATCCTTGATCGAAGTGTCATCGTCGTCCTTCTGCACTGCGATATCAGGGGCGATGGACGCCATCAGTTTTTCTAGCTTTCCGAAGTCTTTTTGCGTGACGTCGATGAGTTCCGTTTTGCTATGTGCGGGCATGTCGAGCTCCTTTCGACGCCATCAAACCACAATGCGCAGCGTGATGCTTTGCGATGGATCAGTCGAGCAGGCCTGCAGCCGGGCCGGTTGCTGCGCGTGCCGGGTGCCGTATCATGACTGCGTGGAGTACAGGAGGCACAGCCATGGCGGACAGGATCACCGGAGGGTGCCAATGCGGAGCGGTCCGCTTTGCAATTGACCGTTTGGGCACAGCAAGCATCTGCCATTGTCGGATGTGTCAGAAGGCCTTTGGCAATCTCTTTGCCACCCTGGTCCATGTGGAAGACATCACGTGGACGCGCGGCAAACGGGCGATTTTTCACAGCTCGGACACGAACTGGCGTGGGTTCTGCAAAGCTTGCGGCACACCGCTGACCTACGAATTCGACGGGCATGTTGAGATCGCGGTGGGCACCTTGGACAATCCGGACCTTGCTGTGCCGACGGTGCAAGTGAACGCGCAGTTCCAGCGCAGGTGTTTTTCCGAATTGGGTGGCTTGCCTGCAAAACCTGCCGATGAGCAGGCGAAGGACGCTGAATGGAATGCGTCTGTCGTGTCGCATCAGCATCCGGATCACGACACTTGATCACATGAAAAACCCCGGGACGCATGCGCATCCCGGGGCCGTCCGACAGGGAGGAGAAGGTCGGACATTCAGGCCTTAGTTCACGGCCTTGGCGTCAACCACGTCAGTCTCAATCGCCTTCTGGCTGGCAATCTCGATCCTGCGAGGTTTGAGGGCTTCGGGCACCTCTTTCACCAAGTCGATATGCAGCATTCCGTTTTCATGGGACGCGCCGGTCACAACGACATGGTCGGCCAGATGGAAACGGCGTTCAAACGCACGGGTCGCAATACCGCGGTGGAGGTAGGTCTTGTCCTGCTCGTCAGCCTTGCGGGCCGAGACGATCAGGCTCTTTTCCTTGACCTCAACACCCAGGTCGGCGTCGGAGAACCCCGCAACGGCGATCGAGATGCGGTAGGCATCGTCGTCGGTCTTTTCGATGTTGTAAGGGGGGTAACTGTTCGCGTTGCTATCCGTCGCAAGTACTCGGTCCATCAGGTCGGCAATCTGATCAAAGCCAACTGTTGCGCGGTAAAGCGGTGCAAAGTCGTATGTACGCATGTCATCCTCATTAGAGCGATTAACGGCGGGCCTTCCATCCTTGGACAGACCCGCAAGGTTGCTATGGTCGGACCCCG
>NZ_JBYNDP010000188.1:0-5438 GCF_059783535.1 Tateyamaria sp.
CGCGTTGTAGCGCGCCATCAGCCGCAGATGTTCCACAAACTCAGACAACGATCCGCACCTCGCTCACATCGCCGTCCACCTCACGACAGGCCGCCAGCACCCGCCGTTCCAGATGGGTCTGCACATAGGCCCCGTGAAAGCGTGACGGCGCCCGCAGGGTCAATCGCCCCCCTGCCCGCTCCACCCGCTCAAGCCCGGCAATCCACGACGCGTACAGACCGGCATCCTCTGCATGCAACACCGCCTGGGCCAGCGACCACTCCGTCCCCTGCGACACATCCGGGGCCACCACGGCGCCCTTCACCGGCAAAGGCACCACTTTTGGTGCCTCCTCTTCTGAGGCCCCCATGCGCAACTCGAAATCCGGCCCCACAGCCGCCCAATACGCCTCCGTATCCATCAAGACGCGCTCCAGGTCCAACCCATGTTCAGACACGCGGCCCCGCGCGCCCTGCCGCTTCACAACCAACCAGCCCCGCGCCCGCAGCAATGCCATTTCGCGCTTCACCGTGCGTTCATCCACAGACCAAAGCCGCGCAATCTCGCGCTGCCCCACCGCCAGCTCATCCCGTGCCCAGTTGTAACGCGCGGTGATCAGCGTCATCAGCCGCAGAACACGCCGCTGCTCGTGCTTGCCCTGCGCCAACGCAAAGGCACCCAAGGCTGTCAGAATATCGTATTTGCGCGCAGACGCGCCCCGGCCCACCGGCCTCAGCGTTTGCATCACTGCCCTCATTTTCTTTGAATGGTCCGGGCTGTCCCGAACAACACCTGCCAACGGTGGGTTTCCCCGCGGTTCTGGCCGCTTTTCCGTCTCTGCCTCTGATTTGCGTCCGAAGCCGCGATTCTGTCAAGGGCGGATGTGGATAAGTTGTCAGACCCAAACCCAAATCAAAAGAAAAACAGGTTGATATGGTATTGGGGGACACCTTGACTGTCCCCTATTTCGCCCCTTTTGTCACCCAATAGGTGGTGGAGCGAAAAAACTGTCCCCCAAAATCTGTCCGGTAAACCGACCGCGCGTGCCAGCAACAGAATCACAACGTTCAGCCCTGCACGCATGCTCGACAGCGCAATCTGTCCCCGCGGGGACAACACTATTCCCCTTTTGCTTTTTCCGCAAAATCAGCGTAAATCTGGAAATGAGCAGAATTAGCGTCCCCATGGGGCCAAAAACCACCTGTCCCCGCGGGGACAAACGTACAGGCAGCGCATGTTCACGCACACAGACCTCGCCCAACTTCAGGCGCAATCCCTCAAAATGCAGGGCTTCATCCGCCAGCAAACCTACTCTCCCGAAAGCGAAAAGACGCTCCGCCGTTTCTCAAGCTGGGAGGTGGCGGAACTCATTTTTAAAGCCAACCAATCCACCCTGCGCGGTCGCCTCGCCGCCGACCCTTCCCTGCCCCAGGGCACGGTCGAAGAAGACGGCCGCCAACGCTGGTACACGCTTGATGAAATCAACGAGTTGCGCCGCCGCATCAAGGTGAACCGCAAATCGCTGATGCCCTACCGCCCGGCGAACAAGCGCGCCATCCGCGCCGCCATCGCCAATTTCAAAGGAGGTGCTGGCAAATCCACGACGGCCCTCCACTTCGCCCACGCCGCCGCCCTCGATGGCTACCGCGTGCTCTGCGTCGACTTCGACCCGCAGGCCACGCTCAGCCACTCCATGGGCCTCAGCGACGTGGCCGAGGAATATACCGTCTGGGGCATCATGGCGCGCGACTTGGGGCATGAAACGGACCGCATGAACTCCGCCCTGCGCGGCGCGGAATCGGGCACCGCCCTGCCCCAACGCAAGCTGCCCGCCGCGATCACCGACATGGGGCTGAACGACCTGCGCGCCAGCGACTTCATCAAGCCCACGAACTGGCCCACCATCGACATCGTGCCCTCCTGCGCCAACGCGGCCTTTGTCGAATTCGCCTCCGCCCAATATCGGCACATCAATCCCGAATGGTCCTTCTTCGCCGCTGTCTCGCGCTTCCTCGACCAGATCGCACCCGACACCTACGACCTCATCCTTTTCGACTGCCCGCCCGCCATCGGCTATCAGTCCATGAACGCGGTCTTCGCCGCCGACGTGCTCTACATCCCGTCCGGCCCTGGCTACTGGGAGTACGATTCCACCACGTCCTTCATCGGCCAGCTCTCTGAAGCGCTCGAGGATCTCTCCCGCTTCAACGGACTTGTCCCCGCGGGGACAATGACCTTGCCCAAGACGTTCCTCGACCTCCGCTTCCTGCTCACCCGCTATGAACCGGGCAACGAACTCCATCGCGCCATGCAGGGCGCGTTCCAAAAAGTATTTGGGGACCGGGTCTGCGAACACCCCATCGAAATGACCCGCGCCGTCGAACAATCCGGTCGGTTCCTGAGCAGCATCTACGAAATCGACTACCGCGATATGACCCGCGAAACCTGGCGCCGCGCCCGCGCTTCGTTTGATCGGGCCTATGAGGAATTCAAAACGAACCTGGGAACAGCCTGGGACCAATTGGAGGATGAGGCATGAGCAAGCGCCGCGTATTCGACATCGACTTCGAGCCGGACGCCGGCCTCGAGCCAGCAACAGAACGATCGAAGGCCCCTACCCCGGAAACGCGTCGTGGCCCCATGGCGGCGGCTATCTCGGAAAACGCCACGGCGCTCAGTGAACGCCAAACGGCTGAAGCAGAAATCCGGGCCGAGAATGACCGCCTTGCCCACGAATATGTGTCTCTAAAAAGGGATGGCGCCATCGTTGCCCGTGTTCCCCTCGGGGACGTGGCGATGAAGAAACTGACCCGCGACCGCAGCACAAACCGCGATCCGGACCTTGAAGAACTGAAAACATCCATCCGCGATCTGGGCCTATCCAACCCGATTCAGGTCGAAGACACCGGCGAAGGATACGAACTGATCCAGGGCTTCCGCCGCCTTAGCGCCTACAAATCTCTCTACGAGGAAACGGGTGACGACAAATACGCCTCCATCCCCGCCGTCCTCGTGGCCAAGGGCGAGGCACTCGAAAAACTCTACCGCCGCATGGTCGACGAAAACATGGTGCGGCGCGACATCTCCTTTGCCGAGATGGGCCAGCTTGCCTCCAGCTATGCCCGGCAAATGGACCTTGAATTGAACGATGCTATCGCTGTCCTCTTCGCATCTGCGGGGCGGCAAAAGCGTCACTACATAGGCAGTTTCAGTCTCTTGATGGACAAGCTGGGACCCCGCCTGCAGTTCCCCGAAGCAATCCCCCGCGCCCTCGGTCTAAAGCTGATCAAGGCACTGGAAGAACAGCCACGTGCAGTTCAGCAACTGAACGTCCTGCTTGAGCACCAGAAGCCCACGGATGCGGTTGCCGAGCTGGCCGTTCTGAACAAAGTTGTGGCCCCCAAACCCGTCAGCGAACAAACGGCACCTTCAACCTCCTCCAAGACGACGATCAAGCTGAACCGCAAGGCTGGTGCGGTGAAGGTCATCGGCGCCAAGGGTAAGATCGAATTGCAGATGAACCGCGACTTCGGCTCGGTCGATCCTCGCAAGCTCGAAGCCGCAGTGCGCGCCCTTCTCGATCAGCTCGATCTGTAATCTGTCCCCGCGGGGACAGACACAGAAAAGGAACTGTTTTCCCAACGATGCGTCCGCCGCGTTAACCCACCTGTCCCCGCGGGGACAAAACCGAAAGCCCGCCAATTCGGCGGGCTGTTTTGTGGGCGTCGGCAGCTTGTCCCCGCGGGGACAGATCGGATCAGCCCAACTCTTTTTCGATGATGTCGTTGACCAACCGGGCAAAACCTTGGGGATCTTCTTCGTGGGCAAGATGACCCAATTCGGCAAAGCGGTGCAGGGTGGCGTTGCGCATCCGGGACGTCACCTTTTCTGACACCTCGGGGGGCACAGTGGCGTCCTTGCCCCCGACGATGAAATGCACAGTGGATGGGTGGTTTGGCAAACCGGCCAGAAGCGGGTCCAACGCCCATTGCGCCATCATCAAAAGTGTCCCATCCACATGGTTCCGGTCGGCGACCAGTCGGCGATAAAGTTCTAGCCCATCAGCGTCCAGTTGCGATCCAGTTGAACTGATAAGCGCCTTGATCCTGTCCGGTCGATTGGACGCGCCTGAAAACAGGGATGCTGTGAATGGTACGGCTGCCAGCACCTTTGCCATCATCGGAAAGACAAGCCCCGCAAGCCCGTTGAACTGTGCCAATGCGGCGTTGATCCCGATGATGCGGGGTGCTTGTCCCCGCGGGGACAGATCGCTTTCCGCGAGCCTCAAAGCAACGGCTGCGCCTGCGGAATGACCAATGATGACATCCGGGATCCAGCCTTCCTGGTCACACAGTTTGGCGATGTCTTCAGCCATCTGATCAAGCCCGCTGCGATGCCGCGCGCCAAGCTGGGTGAAGCCCTGTCCTGGCAGGTCCAGAGCGACGATGTGATGGCTCTGTGCGAGTATGGGGATGAGGGCGGCATAGGAGTGGGTCGATCCCCCGGCGCCGTGCAGCATCAGCACCGTCTTCCCGGCACCTGTTTCCTGGATATGCCAGCGATGAACCGGACCTTGTCCCCGCCGGGACAGTTCGGAATTGGGCCATGTGTGAATTTGCGCCCAGTCCATGTTCTAGCTGTCCAAAGCTGCGTGCACCGCACCGCTTAGCCGCTGTGCCTCTGCGCGCGGCAAGGCAACATAAGGTGCGTCCAAGGCGCGGCTCAGCTCCTGTAGAGTGGGTTGAGGGCGGTTGGACATATCGATGACCAGCGCGGCCGTTCCAGAGCTGCGCAAGGCCGTTGCCATAGCGGTCGCGTCTTGCGTGGCCTGCGCCCGGTTTGCTTGGCCGTCGAGCGCTATGTTGGCGCGTCCATCGGTGATCAGAATGACGGTGGGTGTGAGCCCCTTGGCACCGCTTTGCTGCGCGAGCAGCAGGGCGTGTTGCAGGCCGGAGGCAAGGGGGGTGCCGCCTCCGCCGGGCAGAGCAGAGAGCCGCCGTTTGGTCTGAACCAGGGAACGGGTGGGGGGCAGGAGGGTTTCGGCCTCGGTGCCCCTGAATGAAATGAGAGCGACGTGGTCCCGGCTGGCATAGGCATCTGCGAGCAGGAGTTCGATGGCGCCCTTGGCCTCTCCCAGTCTGGACACGGCGGCTGAACCGGAGGCGTCGACGGTGAAGATCAGAAGGCGGTCGGATTGTTCGGCGTAGCGCTTGAGGCGGATATCGGAGGGTCGGATGAGCAGGCCCGTGCGGTCCGGCTGTTGTTGGCGCCGAAGAGGCTGCCACGGGGCGGCGGCCCGAAGGGTGGCGATCAGGTCGATGCGCGAGGTGCCGTCGAGCCGCCCGGGACGTGAGGGCAGGGGGCGGCCGCGGGGGGTGGGGGTGGGGTTTTTTCAGGGCCCCCCCCCCCCCGCAATTAGGGTGTTGACCCCGCGGGCACAAACCTTGAAACACAACCCG
>NZ_JBYNDP010000049.1:0-21084 GCF_059783535.1 Tateyamaria sp.
ATGCGCCATTTGCGCCACCCGCGCTTGTTGTTTCTGGCGACACTGTTGCCCCTGATCGCGGCCATCATGCTGACGGCCATGGCCATTCAACGGCCAGGGGATTGGAGCCAGGACAGGTTGATGCTGTCGACGGTTGTCAATCTTGAGCGGTTGGATGAGATCAACCGCCTGTCCACCTTTGGCCGTGTCCGGAACTGAGTTCAGTCAACCCGGAAGGCGGTATCATCAGGGCGATCAAGTTCCTGCATCGGCGGTTCAGTCGGCGCACTGATCCGGTGCATCAAAGCGCGTGCCAGGAAGTTACCTGCCTGATCGATATCTTCTTCCACAACCAGTATTCCTGACCGGAAACGACGCAGGAATGTGATCGCTTCCTTGGCGACCATGTCGAAATCCTGTTCGAGTACGAATCCCATTTTCTCCACTGTCGAGATCATCGTTACACAGCCCCCGATGCTGGGGGCGATCAGCCCATCTGGCCGGTCATCGCGTTCAAAGACGGGGATCATCGCCTGCTCGATCACCGGATTGTCGTTGTGTGCGTTCGCCCCTTCGATAACCGAAAACCGTACGCCGTATTCAGCGGCAGTGCGTGTTGCGCCGTCGATCATGCTCTGGGCGTAGGTCTGGTTTTTTGGCGGGGCCAGCATTGCAATGTTCTTGCGACCGCGACCTGCCAACGCTTTGACGGCAAGTTCACCGTAGCTGGTGTTGTCGTAGTCGAAATAGGCGTGCCGTGCGCAGTCGCCTGTTCGCCCGTGTGTGACAAACGGGAACTTGTGTTCGATCAGGTAGTCCACCCGTGGATCATTGGGCTCAATCTGGTTGATGATCAGCCCATCCGCACTGCCGGTTTCCACAATATAGCGGATGGGAACCATTGGATCTTCGTCCGGGAAGTAGGGTGTGATGATCATGTGATACGGGGTGCCGCGCAGTGCCGATGCGACCGAAGAAATCAGGCGGGCGGTGTGGTTCATCATGTCGTGTTCTGTCGACATGACGATACTGATCACATTGGTGCGGCCCGTGCGTAGGCGGACACCGGCGCGATTGGGTCGATAACCGATCTGATTTGCTATTTCCCGGATGCGCGCCTTGGTGTCCTTTCGGATGTCCGGTGCGTCTGCCAGTGCCCGTGACACAGTTGGGACAGCCAGGCCAGACAGTCGGGCGATTGTCTTTAGAGTCGGCCGTTCTCCGGGAGCAAGAGCGATTTTTTCGGGTGTCTCCGATGTGCCTGATTTGCTCATTCCGGCCCCCTCCCGGTGCGCAGATGCGATTCTGATCTGCGTCGCCTCGCGTTCTATCGTAGCGGAATCAATCCGTTACATGTTCGTCGATGATTAATTCGAGCCATAGCAAAATTCTAGCTTGATCGAAAAATCTAAATCGTTGTAGCAATTACTATAACGATTTAGAAGTCAGGGAGGACTCAAAATGAAAACAATCGCAAAACTGATGGCGTCCGCTGCGCTCTGCACGGCGTCCATGGCGCATGCCGGCGAACTTGAAGTGACGCACTGGTGGACATCGGGTGGTGAAGCCGCCGCAGTTGCAGAGTTCGCAAAAGCGTTCGATGCGACCGGCAACACGTGGGTTGATGGTGCAATCGCCGGGTCGGGTGGCACGGCGCGTCCGATCATCATCAGCCGCATTCTGGGTGGTGACCCGATGGGGGCCACACAGCTGAACCATGGCCGTCAGGCCGAAGAATTGATCGAGGCCGGTCTGATGACTGACCTCACCGAACTGGCGGAGGCAGAAGGTTGGAAAGATCTCGTCAATCCGTCCTCGCTGCTCGACGCTTGTACATTTGAGGGGCGCATCTACTGCGTGCCGGTGAACATCCACTCGTGGCAATGGATCTGGTTGAGCCATGATGCGTTTGCGAAGATTGATACACCCGTACCTGCGGATTGGAATGAATTTGCGGCCGCCGCGCCCAAGCTGGAGGAGGCTGGTATCGTGCCGCTTGCCATGGGTCAGCAGGGTTGGCAGCAAAACGGCGCATTTGGCGTCATGACCATTGCTATCGCGGGCCTTGATGCTTGGCGCAAGGTCGTCGTCGACAAGGACGCTGACACAGCGCGGGGGCCTGAATACGCGGCCGTGTTCGAGGCGGCGGTGGACGCGCGCAATTTCGCCGCAAATTCGAATGTACAGGACTGGAACCTGGCGACGAACATGGTGATCACTGGCAAAGCCGGGGCTCAGATCATGGGTGACTGGGCGCAGGGTGAATTCCAGATAGCCGGTCAAGTCGCCGGTGAGGACTACACGTGCCTGCCAGGTCTTGGTGTGAATGAAATTCTCGATACTGGCGGCGACGCGTTCTATTTCCCCGTTATTGACGATGAGGATACGAAAGCAGCCCAGATGGCGCTGGCTTCTACCCTGATTTCACCCGAGGTGCAGGTGGCGTTCAATCTCAAGAAAGGCTCGTTGCCCGTACGTGGCGATGTTGATCTGACTGCTGCAAACGACTGCATGCAGAAGGGTCTGGATATCCTGGATGCTGGTGGGATTATGCCTTCCGGTGACATGAACCTGACGGCCGACACCCAAACTCAGATCGAAGATCTGATGGCCGAATTCTGGACCTCCGACATGTCGGCAACTGATGCTCAAGAGCGTTACGCCGATATCATCGCGTCCGCCGACTAAGGGCGCACCTCCCAGCCACCTGCCCGGGCTGTACGGGCAGGTGCACACTGGCATGTAACGGGGTGTGTCATGTCTTCTTCTTCGAATGCGCGGAAGCCCTCGGGGCTGTTTCGCAACCTGTCGGCCAAGATCGCATCGGTGCCGATGGTTCTGACGGCGCTCGTCGTGTTTGTCGGCGGGACAGCGTGGACGGTGCTGTACTCTTTCACGTCGTCCAAGTTGCTACCCAAGATGAATTTTGTCGGGTTGGACCAGTATGAACGGCTGTGGAGTACGCGGCGCTGGTTGATCTCGATCGAGAATCTGGCCGTTTACGGTTTCTTCTCGATGATATTCACGCTGGTGATCGGGTTTACTCTGGCCGCTTTGCTGGATCGCAAGATCAGGGGCGAGGACGTGTTTCGCACGATCTTTTTGTACCCCTTTGCCCTTAGCTTTGTGGTGACTGGCCTCGCATGGCAGTGGATCTTGAACCCTGACCTGGGTGTTCAGAGCGTGGTGCGCGGCTTGGGATGGGAGAGTTTTACATTCAACCCGCTGAACAACCCTGACATCGTGATCTACGGCATTCTGATTGCAGGCCTATGGCAGGGCACCGGTTTGATCATGTGCATTATGCTCGCCGGTCTGCGCGGCATTGATCAGGAAATCTGGAAGGCAGCGCGCGTCGACGGCATCGGCACCGTCAAAACCTATATCCGCATCGTTATTCCAATGATGCGCCCCGTTTTCATCACGGCGCTGGTGCTCATCGCGAGCGGGATCATCAAGATCTATGATCTGGTGGTGGCTCAGACCAACGGCGGCCCTGGCATTTCATCCGAAGTGCCAGCCAAATACGTCATAAACTACATGTTCAGAGCTCAGAACCTGGGCCAGGGCTTTGCCGCCTCGACGATGATGCTGCTCAGCGTGGTCATCATCCTGATCCCTTGGGCCTATCTAGAGTTCGGAGGAAAGAAACGTGGCTGACGCAGTGACCCCTCGCGGCCCCAAACCGCGCCCCAGTTTTTCCCGCACCAACATCATGCTTTACGGAACGCTGATCGTCGTAGCGGCCTACTATGCATTGCCGCTTTATGTGATGATTGTCACGTCGCTCAAAGGCATGCCCGAAATTCGAGTAGGCAATATTTTTGCTCCGCCCGTGGAGGTCACCTTTCAGCCGTGGGTCAAGGCCTGGGCCGAGGCGTGCACCGGCATCAATTGCGAGGGCTTGAGCCGCGGATTTTGGAATTCGGTCCAGATCCTGATCCCCTCCGTGATCCTGTCCATCGCCATTGCATCCGTGAACGGATACGCGCTGGCGAACTGGAAGTTCAAAGGGTCCGAGGTGTTCTTCACCATCCTGATCGTGGGGGCATTTATCCCCTATCAGGTGATGCTGTACCCGTTGGTGATCATCCTGCGGGAGATGGGGCTCTACGGAAACATCTGGGGGCTGGTGATGGTGCACACTGTCTTTGGCATGCCAATCCTCACGCTGCTTTTCCGCAACTACTTCACCTCTGTGCCAGAGGAGTTGTTCAAGGCCGCTCGCGTGGACGGGGCAGGGTTCTGGGGCATTTACTTCCGTATCATGCTGCCCATGTCCCTGCCCATCTTCGTCGTGGCAATCATCCTGCAGGTCACGGGCATTTGGAACGATTTCCTGTTCGGTGTGATCTACACCAAGCCCGCCGACTACCCGATGACCGTTCAGTTGAACAACATCGTCAACTCGGTGCAGGGCGTTAAGGAATACAACGTCAACATGGCCGCCACGCTGCTGACCGGTCTCGTCCCCCTCATCATCTACTTCGCTTCTGGCAAACTGTTTGTCCGGGGCATCGCTGCTGGCGCGGTGAAAGGCTGATCCATGACTTCTGTACTTGTCAAAGACCTGACCCTGAAATTCGGTGCACTGACTGTGCTGGACAACCTCAATATCGATATCCCCGAGGGCGAATTTCTTGTTTTGCTGGGCGCGTCGGGATGCGGAAAATCCACCTTGCTGAACTGCATTGCGGGGCTGCTGGATCCCACGGATGGCGAAATCCACATAAACGACCGCAATGTCACGTGGGAGGAACCCTCGGGCCGGGGCATCGGCATGGTGTTCCAGTCCTATGCCCTTTATCCGCAGATGACAGTCGAAGGGAACCTGTCCTTCGGTCTCAAAAATGCGCGGATGGCCAAAGCCGAGATCAAGCAGCGCGTGGCCCGCGCTGCCGAGGTATTGCAGATCGAGCCCCTTTTGCAGCGAAAACCCGCCGCCCTCTCTGGCGGGCAGCGCCAGCGCGTCGCGATCGGGCGCGCGCTGGTGCGCGATGTGGATGTGTTCCTGTTCGATGAACCCCTTTCGAACCTTGATGCAAAGCTGCGCGCCGATCTGAGGGTCGAAATCAAACGCCTGCACCACAACCTGAGAAACACCATGATCTACGTGACCCACGATCAGGTCGAGGCAATGACACTGGCCGATCGGATCGCGATCATGAAAGGCGGGATCATCCAGCAACTGGATACACCAACCGAGATCTACAATCGTCCGCGGAACAAGTACGTGGCCGGTTTCATCGGCAGTCCCGAGATCAACTTCTTCGAAGGTGAGGTCGAACAAGGTGCATTCGCCACCGGCGGAGAGCGGTTTTCATTAGAGGGTTATGCGTTCCAAGGTGCCGTGACCGGGCGCGCTGCGTGGCTGGGTATCAGGCCTGAACACATTGTGTCCGGGGACGCCGCCAAAGACCTCCCCGTGACGGCGGAGGTGACAATCGACATCGTCGAACCGATGGGATCGGACACGCTGGCTTGGGCGACCTTGGCCGGAATGCCGTTGAGGATTCGCATGGATGGGCAAGCCGCTGTTTCGACGGGTGATCGCATTCTGATCGGTTTCGACCCTGCGCGCGCGTCGTTGTTCGACAAGACGACCGAGGAAAGGCTCTGACGCTTCATGCTTGACCTCAGTGGCCCATGGCACCTGTCGGATGAGACGGGTCAGTATACTGCGCCGATGATGCTGCCCGGCGACGGGATCAGCGCATTGCGGGCTGCGGGCGTTATCCCCGATCCCTACTGGGGCCAGAATGAATATGACCTGCGCTGGATTTCGGATCGCGATTGGCTGCTGACCCGGACGTTTCAGGCCACTGGACGAAACATGACGCTGGTCCTGTCGATGCTCGATACGGTTGTTGATGTGTCTTTGAACGGGCAGACCGTTCTGCAAGCCAGCAGCATGTTTCGCACACATCGCGTGGACGTCTCTGATGCGCTGATCCTGGGTGAAAACGTGATCACGCTCCATTTCCGATCCGCGCCGCGTGCGGCCAAGGCGCTTGCCGATGCCCAACCGTTCCCGGTTCCGTTTCAGGCTGATAATTGCCCGATCCCGCATGGCAACATGCTGCGCAAACCGGAATGCGATTTTGGCTGGGATTGGAACATCGCACTCGCGCCGTTCGGGCTGTATGGAGACATCCGGCTGGAACAGCACGGGCCGCGTATTTCCGGCATCGTGGTCTCTCAGGATCATGATGCGAGCGGGGCAACGATAACCGCGACGGTCCAGACTGAGAGCATTGCAGATGGTGCTGTTGTCTGCGCGTCCTTGTGTGGGCGCGAAGCACACGCGGCGGTCACATCCAACACGGCAACAGTATCGCTGAAACTTGATAGCCCCGAGCTTTGGTGGCCTGTCGGCCAAGGTGAGCAGTCAATGCACGTGCTGACGGTGGAGGTTGGCGACCTGACTGCAACGCGCCGCATCGGTTTGCGGGATATTCAGCTTGTAACGGCCAAGGACGAAACGGGCACAGGTTTTGCCCTGCACGTGAATGGGCGCCCCATTTTTATGAAAGGGGCGAACTGGGTACCGGCCGATGCTCTTGGCTCCGCCATTACGCCAGAGGCTTGCCGAGACCTGCTTCAGTCAGCTGTAGACGTCAACATGAACATGATCCGCGTGTGGGGCGGGGGCCGGTACGAGCCGGATTGGTTCTACGACCTTTGCGACGAGTTGGGGCTTCTGGTCTGGCAGGATTTCATGTTTGCCTGCCATTTGTATCCGGCAACAGATGACTTTCTGGCAGAGGTGGATGTCGAGGTGCGTGAGCAGGTTGCGCGTCTGAACCATCATGCTTGCATTGCGCTGTGGTGCGGTGACAACGAATTGCTGGGCGCATTGAACTGGTACGAAGAAAGCCGGCAGGATCGCGATCGCTATCTGGTTGCGTATGACCGGTTGAACAGGACGCTTGAAACAGCGCTGACAGAGACCGCTCCGCGCGCCATCTGGTGGCCGTCCAGCCCGTCGCCGGGCCCGATGAGCTTTGGCGATGCATGGCATGACGACCGGTCCGGCGACATGCATTTCTGGTCGGTCTGGCACGAAGGACGGGATTTTGATCACTATCGTGACGTGTTGCCACGGTTCTGCTCCGAATTCGGGTTTCAATCCTACCCATCCATGGACGTGATCCGGCGCTTTGCCGATCCAGCCGATTTCAATATCGCCGCTCCGGTGATGGAGAGCCATCAGAAGAATGCAGGCGGCAATGCACGGATTGCCGAAACGATGTTCCGCTATTTCCGTTTTCCGGTTGGCTTCGAGAACTTCGTTTATCTCAGCCAGGTCCAGCAGGCGCTCGCGATCAAGACCGCTGTAACCCACTGGCGCAACCTCAAACCGCATTCCATGGGTGCGCTGTACTGGCAGCTAAATGACACCTGGCCGGTGTGTTCGTGGTCCGGCCTGGACCACGGCGGGGGGTGGAAACTGCTGCACCACGTGGCACGCCGTTTCTATGCCGATGTTATCGTGTCGGCTGTTCCCACCGCCGACGGTGTGGAACTGCGTGTCATAAATGATCAGCCCGATGCCACGCAGGTTGTGGTCGAAGCCTTTGCCGTTTCGATGAATGGTCGGACGCGTACTGTAGGGACAACATCTGTCGACGCCTGCGTCGATACCGCAGTTTCGGCACTTGCTGTTCCGCACGCCGCTCTGAATGATGACGAGATTCTGGTGTTTGACTGGGGCGCGAATGACGGGCCGCGTCAATCCGATCACTTCGCCATGCGCCCTTACAAGGCGTATAGGCTCGCACCCGCCGGCATATCGACCGAAATTGCTGAACAGGACGGCCAATACGCTGTCACCCTGACGTCTGCCGCGCTCGCCCTCTACGTCGCGGTCGAGGCGGACAAGCCTGGACGTTTCAGCGACAACGCCTTTGATTTGCTACCGGGTCGACCTGTGACCATAGAGTTCACGCCGGCAGATCCGAGCGTGCCTACTGAATTCACGATCCGTGATCTTCATTCCGCCACTCACCACACATGAAAGGCTACCGACATGACCGCATTGTCATACCAGCTCTACAGTTCCCGTTTGTTCCCACCGCTTGAGGATACGCTCAAGATGCTGGCCGAGATCGGGTACGCGCATGTTGAAGGCTACAGCGCCCTGCTTGCGGACAGTGCAGGTGTCGATGCGCTTGAGCGTGGGTTGCAAGCAAACGGGCTGACGATGCCCAGCTGCCATGTTGGTCTTGATATGTGCGAAAACGACCCCGGTGCAGTGGCACAGCTCGCGTCGCGTTTTGGGATCGAAACAATCGTCATTCCATACATTCAGCCGGATGATCGCCCGACCACGGCGGACGGGTGGCGCAGCTTTGCGCAGCGACTGGCTGCGGTCGCGCAGGAGCTGTCGAAGTCCGGATTGAAACTCGCCCATCACAACCATGATTTCGAGTTCGTGCCGCTTGCCGACGGTGCCATGCCAATGGACCTGATCCTCGAAAGCGCACCAACTGTGCTGTTCGAATTTGATGTGGCTTGGGCCGTGCGGGCGGGTGCCGATCCCATGGTCCCCATTGCAAAATACGGATCGCGCATTGCGATTGCGCACCTCAAGGATATTGCGCCCGAGGGTGATGCCCAAGACGAGGATGGCTGGGCCGATGTAGGACACGGAACTATGGATTGGTCCTCGCTTTACCAATCGCTGCGGGCTGCAGGCACGCGACGTTTCGTGATGGAACACGACAACCCGAGCGACCACCGACGTTTTGCGCAACGTGCGTTTGACGCCACGCAGACATTTTGAGGGAGACGTCCATGCAAGGCATTGGAATCATTGGGTGCGGCAACATCTCGACAGCCTATCTGACGCTCGCGCCCCTGTTCAAAGGGCTGGAGGTGCGTTCGGTCGCGGACCTCAACATAGAGGCGGCCAAAGCGCAGGCTGAAAAGTTTGGGGTCCGCGCGCACAGTGTAGAGGACCTTTTGGCGGCGAACGACATCGACATTGTTGTGAACCTCACAATCCCCGACGCGCACTTCGAGGTGACACGTGCCATCCTGCAGGCAGGCAAGCACGCCTATTCGGAAAAGCCGATCGTGTTGACCCAGGCGCAAGGTCAGGAACTTCGCGCGCTGGCTGCTGCGCAGGATCTACGCATCGGCTCTGCGCCCGACACTTTCCTGGGTGGCGCACATCAAGCGGCGCGCGCGGCGTTGGATGCCGGTCAGATTGGGGACGTGGTCGCGGGGACCGCGCATGTGATGAGCCATGGGATGGAGCATTGGCACCCGAACCCGGATTTCTTCTTTCTGCCAGGTGCAGGGCCGATGCTGGATATCGGCCCATACTATGTGACCAACCTGATCCAGTTGCTTGGCCCAGTGCGCCGCGTCAGCGCGCTAACCACCACACCGTCAGACACAAGAACCATCCTGTCAGAACCACGACGCGGCGAAGTCATCCCGGTCAAAACACCAACCAACATCCATGCGCTGCTCGAGTTCCAGTCTGACGCGAGCATCACCTTGTCGACGTCGTGGGATGTGTGGGCACACCGGCATGGGCATATGGAGCTTTATGGAACCACAGGCAGCATGTTCCTACCTGATCCCAACTGGTTCTCCGGAGACGTTGAGATCGTGAGTGCGGAAGGTGAGACGACCGCCCTTGAAACCAATACACATCCATTCGGAATTCCCAATCAGGAAAACAACGGCGTTGCGAAGGCTAATTATCGTACCGCAGGGCTAGCCGATATGGCTGCTGCAATGAACGCTGGGCGACAACATCGCTGCTCACTAGAGCTGGCCTTGCACGCCGTGGATGTGATGACCTCGATCCTTGAAGCCGGGGAGCGCGGCGAAATGGTTACGCTGACCACAACTTGCGACAGGCCAGAACCGCTTACCGCAGATGCCGCGCAGGCCTTACTGAAGTAGAGGGCAGGTCAGGCGCTTTGTGCAGTATATGCGTTGAGCGCCACCTCGACCCCGTCGGACCAGATCAGCTGCAGCCATGTCTCAAACTGCTGACTGAAATCGGGGGATTGTGCCAAGTCCTGATAGTATTGGGTTTGTGCCAGCCACGCTTGGGGATTGGTTTTTGCCTTTTGGGCGGCTGTGGTCAGGGTTTCCCAATGCGGATCGTTGCTTTCAATTGCACTTCCGCCTTCTCGTGAGCCCGCGCACATGCGAGCCCAAAGCGCCTCGACCAGGCTAAGCCCTGCAATTGCACCGTTTGCCTGCAGTGCATCCCGCAGGATAGGTAGGACAAAGCCGGTGTGGCGGGATGAGCCGTCAAAGGCCACGCGACGTGTGGTGTCGCGAATGGCATTGTTGGCAAATCGCGCTTCGATCAGGTCGACGTAAGCCCCTGGTGTAAACCCGGGCACTTCGGCGACATGAGGTACAATTTCGTCCATCTGGACCTTGCGGAAAAACGTGCGCAGGGTCGGGTGGGCCATACAATCTGCAATGGTCTCCAGTCCCAACAACTCACCTGCGTTGGCAAGCACCTGATGGCCTGCGTTCAGGATGCGGATCTTCATTGTTTCGTAGGCATGAACCTGATCCGTAAAGATGGCACCAGCGTTGTCCCAGTCGGGTCGACCTGCGCAAAACGCATCTTCGATGACCCATTGGCGGAAGTTTTCATGGGTCACGGGCGCTGCATCCACTATTCCGAACTGGGCCGCCAATGCGATTTCGTTGGGGCCCGTGGCAGGCACGATGCAATCCACCATCGAGTTTGGGAACGCGGCATGGCTTTCGATCCAAGCGGCCAAGTCAGGATCTGTTGCTTGCGCCAGTGCCACGACGATTCGGCGAAGGATGTCGCCGTTGCCTTGAAGGTTGTCACAGCTTTGACTTGTGAATGGACCAAAGCCCGCGGCCTTGCGCTTTGATAGCGCCGCGACGATTGCCCCAAACGCCGTGCCGGGCGTGTTCGGATGGGCGATGTCATGCTGGATGTCGGGGTGCGCGAGGTCGAGCCCACCGGTCTGCGGGTCGATATAGTACCCCCCTTCGGTCACCGTCAGAGCGACGATACGAATGTCCGCACAAGATATGGTTTCAATCAGGGTGGCATTGTCGGCTTCAACCGGCAAAAAATCGATCATCGACCCAACCACCTCGGCCGAGGTTCCGCCAGGGTCCAGTTCGACCAATGTGGTCAAACAATCCTGCGCCAAGAGCCTGTCTCGCATGATGGCGTCGTTCTGGCGCACGCCTGCACCGATGATGGCCCAATCCTGTGCCAACCCTGCCTGCATGAGCCGGTGAAGATACCACGCCTGGTGCGCTCGATGAAAATTGCCGACGCCGATGTGGACGATGCCGGGCTTTAGTTTCGACCGGTCGTATTCTGGTCGCAAGACACTGCCGGGCAGCGCGGCAAGCGCCGTGTCCGTGAGGGGGGCGGCGGGCCGTCGTTCTGAACCATCTGCCATCAGCTCATCCATTGTCCGCCATCGACGTTGTAACATTGCGCGACGATGTATTCAGCCTCGTGACTGGCCAGAAAGACCGCCATCCCGGTCAGATCATCGGCTGTTCCCATACGGCCATAGGGGACGGCTGCGCCGACCTCTTTCTTTTTCTGGCCCGGTGCTTTGCCCTCGTATTTGGCAAAAAATGCGTCGACACCGTCCCAGTGCTCGCCGTCAACAACTCCGGGCGCGATGGCATTTACATTGATGCCATGTTCGATCAGGTTCAGGCCTGCAGATTGGGTCAGCGAGATGACAGCAGCCTTTGTTGCACAATAGACAGCAACGAGCGGCTCGCCGCGTCGACCGGCCTGAGAGGCCATGTTGATGATCCGACCTTTGATGCCGCGTTTGATCATGTGCTGCGCCACGGCCTGCAGGGTAAACAGCGTCCCTTTCACATTTATGTCGAACAAGCGGTCGAAATCGCCGCGCTCAATTTCGACAATCGGGGCAGCCGAAAACAGGGCAGCATTGTTGATCAGGATATCGATCTGACCGAACGTATCCACCGTTTGGGCGACGGCGGCATCAATGCTGTCTTGTTGGGTCACGTCCATTTCCACCGCGAGGGCGGCGCTTCCGATTTCCTCAGCTGCGGCTTGTGCACGCGCCAAGTCGATGTCTGCAATGGCCACGCGCGCGCCTTCGCGCACATAGGCTTGCGCAAAGGCGAGCCCGATGCCACGCGCAGCCCCGGTGATCAACGCGCTCTTGCCAGCGAGACGGGTCATGCGATCCGCAACCCTTCTGCGTCAAAACGATGGATGACGTCCGCTCGGGGCGTCAGATGCACGGTGTCGCCATGTTTGAACCCAACTTCACCATCAGCACGCACGGTAATCGTCTCGGCCAGTCCGGTGTTGTGGATGTGAAAGAATGTGTCGGACCCGAGGTGCTCGGATACGCCAACCGTACCCTGCCAAGGCCCGCCATCTGCGGATACCGTTATATGCTCGGGTCTGACGCCGATGGTCTTGGCACCGTGCTTTTCGGCTTCCGGACCCGCGATAAAGTTCATCTTCGGCGAACCAATGAAGCCGGCCACAAACAGGTTGCGCGGGGTGCGGTACAGGTCGAGGGGCGAGCCCACCTGCTCAATATGTCCGGCGCGCAGCACAACGATCTTGTTCGCCATGGTCATGGCTTCGACCTGATCGTGGGTCACGTAGATCATCGTTGTGGCGAGACGGTTGTGAAGCTCGGAAATCTCAAGCCGCATCCCGACGCGCAGTGCTGCATCCAAGTTCGAGAGTGGCTCGTCAAAGAGAAAAGCCGCCGGCTCGCGCACAATTGCACGGCCGATAGCAACCCGCTGGCGTTGGCCACCAGAGAGTTGCCCCGGCTTCTGCTCGAGGTAATCGGCGAGGTTGAGGATCTTGGCGGCCCCTTCGACTTTCTTGTCGATGGCGGCCTGGTCCATCTTTGCCATCCTGAGTGGGAACGCGATGTTCTTGCGAACTGTCATATGTGGATAAAGTGCGTAGGATTGGAACACCATCGCGAGCCCGCGCTTGGAGGGGGGCACCTGCGTTGCGTCCTCGCCATCAATCAGGATTTTGCCGGATGTTGTCTCTTCCAATCCCGCAATCAGGCGCAGGAGCGTGGATTTGCCACAGCCGGAGGGACCAACGAACACCGCGAACTCTCCATCCTCGATCGTCAGGTCCAGCGGCGGGATGACTTGGGCATCCCCAAAGCTCTTGGTCACGTTTTCAAGTACGATACGTCCCATTGGTTTTCCTCTTATGCGCTACCGCTTTGCTCCTTGAGCGCGGGCGTTCCTATTTCACGGCGCCAAAGGTGAGCCCTTGGACCAGTTGTTTCTGACAGAACCAGCCCAGCACAACGATTGGGCCAACGGCGGCGGCGGAGACGGCAGACAGGCGGCCAAAGAACAGCCCTTCGGGTGCACGGTTGCCTTCGATGAGTTTGGACAGCGTGGCGGCCTCGGTCGTGGTCAGACGGACTGTCCAATACGCCTCGTTCCAGCAGAAGATGAAGCAAAGAAGCGCAGTTGAGGCGATGCCACCCCAAGCCAGCGGGATCAGGATTTCCTTCACCTCGCCCCATGTGCTGACGCCATCCATCTGGCCAGCTTCAATGATGTCCTTGGGGATTTCCTTGAAATAGGTGAACAGCATCCAGACCACGATGGGCAGGTTGATCAGCATCAGCACCACGATGACCATGAAGTGCGTGTCAAAGAGGCCCAAGCTTTTCGTCAGGAATGTCATCGGATACAGCACCGCAGCTGCGGGAAGCATCTTGGTCGACAGCATCCACATCAGCACATCTTTGGTTGCCCGCGAAGGATTGAACGCCATCGCATAGGCGCATGGAATGCCGACAGCCAGCGCAAAGATCGTGGCAAAGACGGATGTGATGACCGAGTTGGTGGCAAACCGCCAGTAGTCGTAGTTTTCGGTCATGTTCAGGTAGTTTTCCAGCGTCGGTGTGAAGAAGAACAGGAATTCAGGCTTCACCGCGTCCGCGTCCGTCTTGAAGCTTGTAAGTATCAGCCAGAAAATCGGGAAGAAGAAGATCAGGCCCACGATCCAGGCCAGAACGGGCCGTCCATAGATGCTGAACTTTGTGTTGGTTGCAACAATGGCCATTGGACTTACTCCATCAATGTCTTGCCGATCATCCGCAGCAGGAAGATGGCAACAATGTTGGCAAGGATGACGGCAAAGATACCTGTGGCGCTGGCTGCACCGATGTTGTTGTTGGCGAACTCGCCAATCAGATAGGGCAGGTTCTTGTTGCCATTGCCGCGGCTTACGATCTCGATCTCGGCGTACAGCGACAGATGGAAAATTGCCTGGATCATCACCACGATGGCGATGGGCCGCGAAAGGTGGGGCAGGGTGAGAAAGCGGAATTGGGAGAACGTGCCTGCACCATCAAGAACGGCGGCCTCTTTCTGCTGCTGATCTTCGGATTGCAGTGAGGTCATGAAGATCAGAACCGCAAAGGGCGTCCATTGCCACGTCACCATGATGATGACCGCATAGGCTGACGTTTGTGTGGCCCGGAAAGAGATGGGTTCAATTTCAGGCCAGAGCGAGAAGAACCAGCCGATACCCGGGGCCCCTTGCAATGACGCGATCAGACCATTGATGCCGTTCACGGCCAGCCCCTGCAGGCCGAGTACCGGATCGAGGATCATATTGATCCACAAAACCGCGTTCACGGCAGGCATCACAAAGAAGGGTGAGATCAGCAGAACCCGCACAATCCCTTGGCCGGGAAACGCCTTGTTGATCATGACGGCTATGAGGACGCCCAGGATCACGGTCAGGAACAAGATACTTCCGACGATCAGTAGGCTGTTCTGAATGGCAAACAGGAAGTCCTTGGAATTCAGAACAAATTCGTAGTTGCCGAAGCCACGCCAGTTGCTGAAGCTTGGAGTGGTCCACTCCGGTCGCCGCAGGTTGTTCAATACGTAGCGGATGAAAGAGAAGTAGAGCGTCAAGCTCAGGGGAACCAGCATCCAGATCAACAGCAGCACGACAGCCGGTGTTTGAAGGAGGCGGGGAAGCTTTCTGTCAGACATAACCCTAGACCCTAGCACCGCGCCTGTTCAGCGATGCCGCATTGGATGTTGATAGCGATTTACGAATACCAGCCTAAGCGATTGTGGGGCTTGCGTAACCCCGATGCACCATGTGCCGGGTTGGGTGGGAGGCCCGGATGGCGGGCCCCCCGCTAAGTCTGGGAAGACCTAGTAGTAACCTGCTTCGCGCATGACCGAGTCTGCGACCTCTTGTGCAGCAGCAAGTGCATCTTCGACTGACTTGGCGCCTGACAGTGCGGCCGACATCTCTTGGCCAAAGGCGCTGCCGATTTCCGGGAATTCCGGGATCGCGACGAACTGAACGCCAACGTAGGGCTTCAGGTCGGTTGCGCCGGGTGCGGCGGAGTCGATTGCAGCCATTTCGGCGTCAGCAAACTTCGCAACAGCCTGGAACTCAGGGATCGCGTAGGTCGAGGCGCGTTGACCTGTCGGCACTTTTCCCCAGCCAAATTCTGGGTGGTTGCCAACGGCTTGCACGTAGTCCTTGGACGTTGCCCACTCAATAAACGCTTTAGCTTCTTCTGCGTTTTCAGTCCCGGCAGGAACCGCCATCGCCCACGCCCACAACCAGTTCGCACCAACCGGGTTACCGGCATTTGGCGACTGTGCGTATGCGACATTCGGGTTCTCCAAGAACGACGCCGCAATTGTCGCGTCGATCCACAGGCCACACTTGTCTTCGTTATAGAGGGCCAGGATTTCGTTGAACGAGTTGCCTTCCGAGCCCGGAGGGCCGTAATTGCTCAGCAGGTCAACATAGAAGCTGACTGCTGCGTTCCACTCGGGCGAGTCCAGTTGCGGTTTATAGTCTGCATCGAACCAGCGAGCGCCAAACGAGTTTGCAACTGTCGTGATAAAGGCCGCGTTGTCGCCCCAACCGGGCTTACCACGCAGACAAGCGCCGTAGACGCCGTTGTCAGGATCGTGCATCGCAGCGGCAGCGGCCTTGACGTTCTCCCAGCTGTCGTTGTCAGCAATCGTGACCCCAGCCGCATCGGCCAGATCCTTGCGATACATAACCATCGAGCTTTCACCGTAGAAAGGTGCTGCATAAAGCTGCCCCTCGTAGCTCAGGCCTTCGCGCATCGCGGGCAGGATGTCGTCGACATCGTAGTCGGCGCTGAAGTTCAGCGGTTCGATCCAGCCGGCCTGACCCCAGATCGGTGCTTCCTGCATGCCGATGTTGATGATGTCGTACTGACCGCCGCCGGTTGCCGTGTCGGATGTGACCTGCTCGCGCAGCACGCCTTCTTCCAGTGAAACCCATTCAAGTGCGACGCCCGTTTCTTCGGTGTAGGCTTCCGCAACTTTCTGCATGTTGATCATGTGACCGTTGTTCACGATCGCGATGGTGAGCGATTTTGCATGGCCGTCTGCCAGCGCGCCCGTTGCCGTGACAAGCGACAATGCTGTCGCCGCACGCAGTGCGTTCTTCAAGTACATCCGACTCCTCCCTTTATTGGATGTTACAACCAAACGCTATCCGCAGACTTATCGCCGCGTCAATTTATTTTTTACGCGCGTAAAGATTTTGAGCAAAATGTCGGAAACCAAGGCATTACGCAGAGTCTCGCATGATCAAGCGCGCCGAGAACAGCGTTTCTTCCCGGCTTTGGAAACGTCCTCCTGATTCGATCAGGCGGAACAATGTCTCTACTGCATGACCCGACACGCTGCCGTAGTCATGGGCTGCAGTCGTAAGGGACGGGCAAGTGTAACGCGAGAACGGATGATCGTCGTGCGACGCAACGCGCAGATCGTTACCGGCGCTGCGCCCAACCTTATAACCGGCCTCGAAACAGGCCGACAAAAAACCAATAGCCAGGCGATCATTGCTGCACAGGACCGTATTGGTGGGCAGCGCCTGCCGGTCGAGAATATCATGTGCCCCTTTGCGTCCGATTTCTTCAAATGCCCAGCCGGAGCCATCGACCTGCATCACATGTGGTTCCAGTTGCAGTCGTTCCATCATGTCCAGATAGGCGCGACGGCGTTTGTTTGCGTTCGGGTTGGCCGGATACTTCATTTCAAAAAAGCATGGCGGTTCGCCTGTTCGGCTTAGGTATTCCACGGTCTGCGACACGAAGCTGTAGTTGTCGGACCCCACAAATGCTTCGCCCATCCCCTCAATGTTGCTGTCAAACAAGACCGTAGGCACATCGCGGCAAAAGGTTTCGATGGCCGACTTGTCCGATAGTCGCCCGAGGGGTGCCAGCAACACGCCAGCGGGTTTGAGAGAGCGCAGCGTATCCAGAATGTCCTTTTCCTGATCCGGTTCGCCGTGTGAGCTGAAAAGAGAGGGGGAAAACCCGGCTTCGATACACCGCATTTCGATAACCCGAACGATTTCGCCAAAGAACGGATCAGCAAGGTACGGCACAACAATACCGATGTTCTTGGTCAATTGCCGGTTTTGGTTCATCGCGTAGATATTCGGGCGATAGTCGTATTGTTCGATGGCCGCCTCAATTCGCGCGCGTGTTGATGCACGGACGCTGGTCGGGTCGTTGAAATACTTGGACACGGTCGGACGAGAGATGCCGCTGACCGATGCGAACTCTTCCATATTCCTGATCTTGCGTTCGCCCATGTCGCACTCCGTCCTCCGCCGTGCCAGACAATGCACCTGGCTCAAGTCAGTTGGACGATAGGAAAAAAACTTTGCGCGCGCAAACTGCCTGGTTCCGGTGCGCGCCCAGTGCATGCATTTGCGCACCACCCCAAAGCAGAATTACGTCTACCCGGCAATTTGCACCGACGTTTATATTTGGACAGCCCAATGAAAAGGAGATGGTTCATGCGCACGTTGGACGACATTCTGGCTATCAGCGCAGAGCGCAAAGGCGGTGAAGACTTTATTTTTACCGGTTTTGAGCCGTCGCTTGCGCCGGATGCTTTGTCAGAGATTCCGGATAATCGTTGGCTTGCAGAAATGACGCGCTCCATTTTTCAGGCTGGGTTTAACTGGAAGGTCGTGGAACGTATGTGGCCCGGCTTCGAAGAAGCGTTTCACGGCTTTGATGTTGGACGCTGCGCAATGATGAGCGAGGATTGGTTTGATGAGCTTTGCGCGAACAAAGCCATCATTCGATACCCGCAAAAAATTCGATCTGTACAGCAGAATGCCGTCTTCATTCAGGAACAGGCTGCGATCCATGGAAGCTTTGGCAAAATGGTCGGCCAATGGCCTTCACAGGATTTTTCGGGCCTTTTGGACCTCCTCAAAAAAGAGGGTTCGCGGCTTGGCGGCACAACAGGGCAGTACTTTCTCCGCTTCATGGGCGTGGACGGTTACATTCTGTCGCGCGACGTCATTGCGCGCCTGGTCGCCGAAGGTGTGGTCGACAAGCCTCCGACGTCAAAATCGGCGATGAAAGCTGTTCAGGAAGCAATGAACGCCTGGGTCGATCAATCGGGGCGTTCACTGAAAGAAATCAGCCGCATCCTTGCAACCAGTTGCGGTTAGCCTGGTATTTGACGGAATTGCCCTTCATTTAGTTTTTGAATGCAACCGGTTGCAAAATGCAGCGACTCGCCTATCATCGCGGTCGTCGCCAGCCGGAGACTCAGTCCGAGGAGAGACGGTTTTCGGTCGGCGGTCCGGCAAAAAATGGCGTGATCCGGACACGCAACTTGGGAGGAAACCATGAAGAAATTTATGACAGTAGGCGCGCTGGCGATGCTGATGGGTGGTACGGCGATGGCCGAAACCATTGGTGTTTCGGTCGCACGTTTTGACGACAATGGCCTGACCATCATGCGCAACGGCATGACCGATCACGTTGAAACGCTGGATGGCGTCGAACTGATCATGGAAGACGCGCAGGATGACGTTGCGCGTCAGTTGGACCAGATCAACAACTTCATCGCATCGGGTGTCGACGCGATCATCGTGAACGCAGTCGATACCAACGCCACCGAGGCGATGAGCCAAGCGGCTGCTTCGGCTGGCATACCGATGGTCTACGTGAACCGTCAGCCCATCAACATGGACACGTTGCCTGAAGGCCAGGCCTTCGTCGCCTCGAACGAGATTGAATCCGGCACGTTGAAGGCCTTTGAAATCTGCAAGAACCTGCGCGCAGCGGGCAAGTCAGGTGGTGCAACGGCATACATGTTGATGGGTCAGCTTTCGAACCAGGCGGCTGTTCAGCGTTCCAAGGATGTCGAGGACGTTCTTGGCATGGACATGTGCAACTTCATCACCCTGATTGATAGCCAGACGGCCAACTGGTCGCGCGACCAGGCGCAAGACCTCATGACCAACTGGATTTCGGCAGGCGAGCCGTTTGACGCAGTTTTTGCTAACAACGACGAAATGGCCATTGGAGCGATCCAGGCGATGAAAGCGGCTGGCATCTCGATGGATGACGTCGAGGTGGGCGGTGTGGACGCCACCCCGGACGCGCTGGTGTCAATGCAAGCTGGTGACATGGACGTAACCGTGTTCCAAGACCTCGCAGGTCAGGGCGCCGGCTCCATCGACACGGCAATCAAGCTGGCGAATGGCGATGACGTCGACAAGACCGTCTTCATCCCCTTCAAGCTGGTTACGCCGGACAACGTGTCCGAGTTCCTCCAGTAACTCTGCGACCGGTCGGGCAGCTATGACGCGGCCCGACCATCCAACACCCTGACGAAAGAAGCGGCCTAGGCGGCTGCTTAAGTGGGAGGCATCCATGGCCGACGCATCGCATGGCACGGGCGGGCTGACATTCGACAGCAAGCGACGGGCCTGGCCAAACGAGCTCAACATCTTTTTTGCGCTGATCCTGATCATCTTCGCCTTCGAGGCGGCGGGCCAATTGCTGCCCTACATGAACGGGCAAAGCTTTCTCTTCGACACACGCGACCGGTTCGACAGCATCTTCAACGAAGCGCGGCTACGCATCATTATCCTGCAGGTCGCCATCATCGGCATCATCGCGCTGGGCGTGACGCAGGTCATCATCTCAGGCGGTATCGACCTCAGCTCCGGCCCGCTTGTCGGGGCAACGGCGATGATCGTTATGTCTTTCGCCCAAACTGAGCTGGTCAACGGCGGCCCAAATCCCAAGGCGGTGTTCGGTGACTGGGCCTTTGACCTGCCTCTCATTGTTCCATTGATAGTCGGGCTCAGTTTTGGAGCGTTCATCGGCGCCATAAACGGCAGTCTCATCGCGTACACCCGTATTCCGCCATTCATCGCGACGCTTGGAATGTTCCTGATTTGCCGTGGCATCGCGCAGGCATGGACCCGCGGCCAGCCCGTGTCATTCCCGACCGAGAGTTACTCTCTCATCGGGAAAGGTATGATGCCTGTCTACCTATTCATCGCCTTGGCGATCCTGTTCCACTTCATCCTGAAATACACCGTTTACGGCAAACATACCTATGCAATCGGCTCGAATGAAGATGCCGCGCGGATGTCGGGCATCAACGTCAAACGGCACAAGGTGCTGGTTTATATGATCGCTTCGATGCTTGCGGCCTTTGCTGCCATCGTGCTGAGTTCAAAGAACCTGACGGCGCAGTCTGGCATGGGCATCTTCTATGAACTCTATGCCATTGCCATGGCTGTGATCGGCGGCGTTAGCCTGACCGGGGGGCGTGGGTCGATCATCGGCACCGTTCTCGGCGCCATGGTCTTCGGAGTCATCCAATCCGGGTTCACCTACATCAAGCTCGACGCCTTCTATCAGCTGATGGCGATGGGTGGGATCATCATTGGTGCGGTTGTGTTGGACAAGGTCCGGCAGGAACGCGCGGCATTGCGAAGTTGAGGGAAAGCACCATGAGCGACGAAATTGTTCTCGAAACGCGCGGACTCACCAAGCACTATGGCGGGGTCCATGCTCTCAACGACGCTAACTTCACCCTCAAAAAGGGTGAGCATGTGGCGATCATGGGGGATAACGGCGCAGGCAAGTCCACCTTTGTCCGCCAGATTACCGGGGTCGAACAGCGCACGCGCGGCGACATCATGTTCTACGGTGAGCCGGTGCATTTCGGCGGTCCGCTTGATGCGCGCGAGGCGGGGATCGAAACCGTGTTCCAGACGCTAGCGTTGGC
>NZ_JBYNDP010000049.1:21184-23982 GCF_059783535.1 Tateyamaria sp.
ATCATGGATGAACCGACTGCGGCGCTGGGCGTGCAGGAAACGGCGCAGGTCGAAAATATCATCCGGACGCTGAAAGAAGCGGGCGAACCGCTGATCCTAGTCAGTCACAACATGCGGCAGGTGTTTGACTTGGTAGACCGGATCGTGGTTTTCCGGCGCGGACGCATTTGCGCGAACCTACGCAAGGAAGACACCGATGGCCAAGACGTGGTCGCCTACATCACCGGCGCCAAGACGCAGGAAGGATACGAGGACGCGGCCTGAAGAGGTGCGCGACCTTGTTGGGTGCAGACCGGACGGTGACCAAACCGGTGTCAGCGTGTAACCCATGGCTGTGACGCTTAAGGATGTGGCCCAACGGGCCGGTGTTTCTCGCTCTGCGGTGTCCCGCTGTTTTACACCTGGCGCGTCGATCAGTGGCAAAACGCGGGAAAAGGTTGAAAAGGCCGCGGCTGAGTTGGGCTATAGCCCCAATGCGCTGGCCTCATCCCTCACCACCGGCCGTACCAAGTTGGTGGGTGTGATTTCCAACAACTTCCATAACCCGATCTTTTTGGAAGTGTTCGATCTGGTCACGCGCGAGTTGCAAAAGCGCGGCCTGCGACCTTTGTTGGTCAATCTTTCGGATGAAACCGACCCGTCGAACTCTGTCCGCCTTCTTCAGCAATACTCGGTGGATGCGGTGATCGTGGCTTCGTCCACACTGCCTGTCAGCTTTGCTGAAAGCTTTCACGAAGCCGGCATGCGCGTGGTTCATTCCTTTGGCCGCCTCACGGATGCGCCGAAGATTAATGTGCTTGGTATCGACAACATCGAAGCGGGCCGGATAGCTGCGCGAGAGTTGATCAAGCGCGGCTACAGGCGGGTCGGGTTCTTGGCCGGACCGCTCAGCGCCACATCAACTCGCGACCGACACACCGGGTTTGTCGAGGAGCTCGGGCGCCACACCGAGATGTCGCTTTCGGTCAGCTATGCCGCTGCCTACTCGTTTAATGCGGGCAGGGATGAGATGGCGCGCCTTCTCTCCATGGGACCAGCCGAGGCATATTTCTGCGGCGATGACGTGCTGTCCATCGGCGCATTGTCCGCGATCAAGGATGCTGGACTCTCGGTTCCGGATGACGTCGGCATCCTTGGCCTCAACAACATGGAAATGGCCGCGTGGGAGTTGATTGATCTTACGACGATTCATAACCCGATCGACGATATCGTCCGCACGTCGGTCGATCTGGTGGAGGCGATGTTGGATGGCGCGGAAACTGTGGCGCAATCCCTGACCTTCGACTGTCATGTGGTTGAACGTGGCACTCTGCGCCCGGTTTTAACCTGACTGAGTGAAAGATCCGGTAAAGTGGGTGCCTGGCCAATTGCGTTGGGGACATCGTTTCCGATCCGTTCAAGCTTTCGCTGACAACGGTGGTCTTGGCAGCATCAGATCCGCCCAGATAGGCAGATGATCTGACGCGAGCTTTGCCAATTTTCCTTGTTCGACACCGGCGTCGGCCACCTTGATGGCGTCGGAATGTGCGATGCGATCCAACGCTGCGACCGGACGTGCGGCGTGAAAAGACTGTCCGGGGCTTAGGACGGAAAACTTTGGCTCCAACGGTTCCAGTCCCCGCCGGGCGGACCACTCGTTGAAGTCGCCCAGGATAATCGCGTCATCGACGTTCTGAACTTGCCTCGCCAATCTTTCAAGTTGAAGCCGCCGATGGCGACGCATGAGGCCAAGATGGGCCCCCATGACGGCAACCGACAACGAACCGAGATCAACTTCAAAATAGACCGCGCCACGCGGCTCAAGCCCGGGTAGGTCGATCCGTTGAACTCCAGCTGCTTCAATCCCGTTGCGCAAGAGGATGGCATTCCCATGCCAACCCAGGCTGACGTCGTTTTGCGCAGTTGGCAGAACCTCAAAGTCGGTTTCTGTCTCGATCATGTGGAACGGCAACGCTGCAGGTCTATCGCCCAGCCTTCTGTCAGCTTCCTGCAAGGCTATAACGTCAGCGCCCAGCTCGTTCAGGACATCCAGAATACGGCCGGGATTTCGTTGACCATCCAGTCCCCGCGCTTTGCGGATGTTATAACTGGCAAAACGCAATGTCTGGGGGATGCTAAGCTCGGCCATGGTGCCTACGTATGTAGTGATACTTGAAAAAGAATAGGCCCATGAACAGGCTCAGAAATCAAAACCCTATCCTATTGATCCTATGGGGTGTCCTGCTTGCGGCGTCACTTGTTGCTCTCGTCGTTGGATTTTGGGAACTGGCATTTGTCGCCTTGTTGACGCTGGGGCTTTGTATGGCGCCACTTTTTCTGGCGTCCCGATACGCCATTACCGTGCCTTTCCCCTTTCTGATCGCCACGACACTCTTCATCAGTGGCTCGATCTTCATGGGCGAGGCATTTGGTTTTTATGAACGCGTTTGGTGGTGGGATCTTGCTCTGCATGGGTCCTCGGCCATTGGGTTCGGTTTGATTGGTTTCTTGTTCATTTTCATGCTGTTCGAAGGTGATCGCTATGCTGCACCAGCAGCCGCCATCGCATTTCTGTCTTTCTGCCTTGCCGTGACGGTCGGTAGTATTTGGGAGATTTTCGAGTATGCGATGGACTCGGTCTTTGGACTTAACATGCAGAAAAGTGGCCTCGACGACACGATGGGTGATCTCATTGTAAATGGCATTGGGGCGATCATCGGCGCCATCAGCGGCTATTTTTATCTCAAAGGGCGTGAAAAGCGTTTGTTGGCGCCCTTCATTAGACAGTTCGTCGATGCCAACCGGAGCCTGTATCACCG
>NZ_JBYNDP010000049.1:24082-26647 GCF_059783535.1 Tateyamaria sp.
TGTTGGCGCCCTTCATTAGACAGTTCGTCGATGCCAACCGGAGCCTGTATCACCGGGCAAAAGACAAGCTGCGCCGCTGAGGCAGCACGATCATCGCCCGCGCTGGGTCTGGTGAGCATTCGGCCTTGAGTTGGTAATATGTTGCGGCTCCCCGTGGATAACCGCATGCCGATTGTTCAGCTTATCGAAACATCGGTGGTCGGGCATCCAGCCAGGCGCCGTCCTTCTGACCACTTTCGGCCACTGCGAACACGGCTGCCATAGAGCGTAGCCCGTCCTCAGCCCGCGGATACAGGTTTGCCGCCGAGTCCATCAACCGACCTTCCTTGCGCGCTCGGATCGCTTCGGCGAGGTCGGTATAGATATTCGCAAAGGCAAGTGGCATGCCCTCCGCATGGCCGATGGTGACGCGGGTGGTGCGATCCGCCTCGGGTGACAGATTCGCTTCGCCCCGTTCGATCACTTGCAGCCGTTCGTTCAGCGGCATGTAGTACAGCTGGTTGGGGTGCTCCTGGCTCCACCGTAGGCCGCCAGTTTCGCCAAACACCTGGATGCCCAGCCCGTGCTGCCGCCCGATGGCAACGGACGAGGTCCAGAGCCGCCCGACCGCGCCGCCATCCATTCGGAAGTTGACCATGGCATCATCTTCGAGCGTGCGCACATCGATGCAGGACACTGTGTCGGCGCTCAGTTTCGCGACCTCTTGCCCCGTGACGAAAGAGGCCATGTGAAGTGCATGGATGCCGCAATCGGCAAACTGTGCGGAAACACCCGCCTGTGCCGGGTCATAGCGCCAGCGGACGCGGGGGTTGTCTGCGTCCGTGGCGTCGGCGTGGTGGCCGTGAGCGAATTCAGCAACCACAAGCCGCACCTTGCCGATATCACCACGCGCGACCATGGCCCGCATGTGCCGAACAAGGGAGTAGCCTGTGTAGCCATAGTTCACAGCGCAGATGTTGCCGGTTTTCTGGGCGATTTCGACGATCTCCTGCCCTTCCTCAACCGTCATGGTCATCGGCTTTTCGCAGAGCACGTGGAACCCACCCTCAAGGAAGGCCTTGGTAATCTCGTAGTGGGTGGCATTGGGTGTGGCAACGGTCACAAGGTCGATGCGATCATCCCGCTTTTGCTCGCCTTCCAACATCTCTTGCCACGAGCCGTAGGCGCGGTCGCCCAAGCCGAGTCGCTGACCGTACTCACGTCCTTCTTCAGGCCGGTGATCCAGCGCGCCTGCGGTGAAGTCAAAAAGCCCGTCCAACCCGGCTCCGAGCCGGTGGGCCGGTCCGATCTGACTGCCTTCACCGCCGCCGATCATACCCCATTGCAGCTTTGCCATAGCTCAGGCTCCTTCAAATCCGATGGATTGCAGATAGGCGCGGTTCAATTTCGCGTCGTCGATGGGGGATGTGTCACCCGCCGGGTCGCAATCCTGTTCAACCGTGCACCAGCCGTCGAACCCGTTGTCCAGCAGCACTTGTCGCACGGCGGGAAAATCGACATCGCCGTCGCCAAGGTTACAGAAGATGCCCTGACCGCAGGCGTCATAGAACCCGGTGCGGTTTGCGATCACGTCTGTTTTGACCTTCGGGTCGATGTCTTTGAAGTGCATATAGCTGATGCGGGCGATATGCCGTTTCATGAACGCCACGGGGTCGAAGCCCGCATAGGAATGGTGCCCGGTGTCGAAGCAGATTTTCAGGATGCTTTCGTCAACCTCGTCCAGCAGGCGCTCCAACTCAGGTTCAAAGTCAATGAACCCAGCGGCGTGAGCATGCATGCCGACCGTTAGCCCATACTCTTCTGACCCCATTTTGGCGACCGTCGCGATGCGCTCGCGGAAAGCGGTCCATTCGGCCTTGTCCATTTGTTCGGCTTCATCTGCGCGGCCTGCGGTGGGTGCGCGGCGTTCGGAGATCGAGTCGATCAGCACCAGGTGTTGCGCGCCATGGGCCTTGAGCGCCTTGCAGGTGCGCACGGCGCCGTCGAGGACGTCGTCCCACGCATCCGGATCATGGAAAGGACGGAAAACGACTCCGCCCACCAGTTCCTGCCCAAACTCTTCCAGTGCGTCACCCAATACAGCGGGATCTTCGGGCATGAAGCCGACAGGCCCCAGTTCAATCCCGGTATAGCCCGCATCCGCGTTTTCCTGCAGCACCTTGCGCCAGGCCGGATTGCGTGGGTCGTCTGCAAATTCCACGCCCCAGGAACAGGGGGCATTGCCGATCTTGATCATGTCTTGAACCTTTCAGAAATCCGCCACGTTGACCCATGCCTCTGCCCGAGAGGACGCCAGGGCCGCAGCCACAACTTGATTGACGCGCAAGCCTTCCTCGAACGTGGGCCACACAGGTTCACCCGTGTGGATCGCGGTAAGAAAATCCTTGGCCTCGATGATGATCTGGTCCTGATAACCCGTTCCATGACCTGGTCCCTGACAGAAGGGCAGGTAGTCCGGATGTGCCGGGCCGGTGAGGATCTTGCGAAAGCCACGCTCGGCCTCGGGCCCCTCGGCGGTGTAGAGCCAGAGGGCGTTCTGGTCTTCGCCATCGAAGCGGATCGCGC
>NZ_JBYNDP010000050.1:0-19184 GCF_059783535.1 Tateyamaria sp.
GCAGAAGCCCTGGGGATCTTCTCGTTCCTCGTCGCTCTGCTGCTGATGTTCGCCGTCTAAGCTTCTCTGGCGACATTCCTTACGGTCGGGCGGCGTGATACAGTCACGCTGCCCGATGTATGGCTCGCAATTCGGCCCTGATCGCAGGGCTACCTCAGGGGAACGACTGTTATGGCAGACAACACCAATGCGGCAGCCGAAGTGGCCGCAGGCACACAGGCGGGTATGCCGCAACTGAACGTGGGTACGTTCGACAACCAGATCTTCTGGTTGCTTGTGACCCTCGTCGTTATCTATTTCGTGCTGTCGCGCGTGGCCCTGCCGCGGATCGCAGCCATCCTTGCCGAACGGCAGGGAACCATTACGAATGACATCGCCGCGGCTGAAGATCTGAAAGCCAAGGCGGAAGCTGCCGAAGCAGCTTATGAAAAGGCACTGGCTGATGCGCGCGCCGAAGCGCAGCGGATCGCGGGCGAGACAAAGGCGGCCATTCAGGCCGATCTGGATGTCGCGATTGAGAAAGCCGATGCCGAGATTGCAGCCAAGGCGGCCGAGAGCGAAAAGGCGATTGCCGAAATTCGCGCTGGTGCGCAGGACGCTGTGAAAGAAGTCGCCAAGGACGCCGCGAAGGATATCGTCGCGCTGATGGGCGGCAAGGCCGATGCAAGGTCAATCACAGCAGCTGTGACAGCCCGGATGAAAGGTTAAGATCATGCGTTATCTCATCCCTGCATCTCTGACCGTTCTGGCAGCTGGCCCGGCTATGGCCGCGTCGAAAAATCCGTTCTCAGCTGACTTCTGGAAGCTGAGCAACACAGACTTTATCGTTCTGGTTGCTTTCATCCTGTTCATTGCTGTCCTGTTCTACTTCAAAGTGCCCGGCATGATCTCGAAAATGCTGGATGACCGTGCGAGCGGCATTCAGTCCGAGATCAACGAAGCCCGTGCGCTGCGCGAAGAGGCGCAGACGCTGTTGGCATCCTACGAGCGTAAGCAGAAGGAAGTTCAGGGGCAGGCCGACAAGATTGTCGAGCAGGCCAAGAAGGACGCGGAAGCTGCCGCCGAACAGGCGCGCGCTGACCTGAAAACGTCCATCGAACGTCGTCTCGCTGCTGCCAACGATCAGATCGCTTCCGCCGAAGCTGGTGCTGTGAAAGAGGTGCGTGACACCGCTGCCATGGTTGCCGTGCAAGCGGCCCGAGACGTGATCGCGAAGCAGATGACGGCAACGGACGGCAACAAGCTGATCGATGATGCCATCGCCGAAGTTGATGCACGACTTCACTGATTGATCAGTCGCGCAACCAATTGAAAACCCCGGGCAAATGCACCGGGGTTTTTTGTATCTTCTGACCTGAAACACCACGGGGGAGGCGCGGATGCGCCGGGGACAGCGCCCCCTGAACAATGTGGTCGCGCAGCGGCCCTGGGATCAACCCCCGGTCTCGTGATCCAGCCGTTGGCGCGCAATCTCTTCGTTATGTTCGGCCTTTTGCTGATCGCGCAGCGCCCGTTCAACATAGTCCAGATGCGCATGGACAGCCGCCCGTGCCGCGTCCGGGTCGCGGCTTTGCAGGGCCTCGTTGATCTGGCGGTGTTGGTCCAGCAGGGCCTGCCGTGTCGTGCGTTGCTTGAACATAACCTGCCGATTGTAGAACACACCATCCCGCAGCAACTGGTACATTGACCGCATCATGTGCAGCATGATGACGTTGTGGCTGGCCTCGATGATCGCCATGTGGAACTGCGCATCAAGCTGTGCCTCTTCCTCGCCATTGCGCTTGGGATGGGCGGCTTCCATCTTTTCGAACACCTTTTGGACAACGGCCAGATCGGTGTCTGAGGCGAGACGTGCGGCGCGTTCTGCAGCCAGCCCTTCCATGTCCCGGCGGAAGCTGAGGTAGTCGAAGACCGCTTCGTCATGGCGAGCAAAAAGTTCTGTCAAAGCAGGGGCAAAGGCCGATCCCAGCACGTCGGCGACGTACACCCCGGCGCCGGGTTTCGCGACCAACAGGCCTGTCTCTTGCAGGGTGCCAATGGCATCGCGGAGCGAGGGGCGGGAGACGCCCATGCGCTCGGCAAGCTCACGTTCAGGCGGCAGCCGTTCGCCAGGCCGCAGGATGCCGCGCAGGATCAGTTGTTCGATCTGCCGGATCACGGCGGCGGACAGTTTGTCGGGTTGGACGGGGCGAAAAGGCATGAAGACTCCGGTCGAATTGGTAAAATCATATGACCAATGACCCTGGCGTGCAATTGTGCGAATGCCCCCCGAGTCGATGCGCGCATTCACCATGTTTTCATAGAGTCTGACGCCGAAAACAGGGTGTCACACCCCGTACAGCACCCGTACACCCCCTGTACACCCCCAACGGACGTAGAAGCGGTGGTTAACGCAACGCACGCAGCATGCGTTAATCCATTCTTAACCGTGGGCCTGCTCATGTGCGCATATGCGTTGGATACTGCCCTTGCTGATGGTGTTGGCCGCCTGCAACACGCCCGGCCCCCATTTTCGCGGCTTGCCAGCCACGACAGTGACGGTGGACGGGTCAACTTTTGACGTGCGCCTCAGGGGGCGTCTGGCCGAGGCACTGCGCACCAACATGGAATACGCCCCGCGCTTTGGCCCCATCCGGCAGCGCGCAGCCATGGCGATGGAGATTGTAAGCGGCTGCAAGGTCAAGGAGGTGCGGGGTGATCAGGCCCTTGCCACAGGCATCCTGGATTGCGGCAAGGGTGGCCCACCCATTGATCGATCCCTGCCGCATGACGAGCTGAGCTGCTACACGCTGGACAGTTACATCAGCCCCGCCACGGGTGAATTGGTGCTGGATGTCGATTGCACCCCGATCTGAAGCCGCAAACCGCAATATCTTGTGGATAACCTGCGGCTTCCCGCACATTCTGGGGTGTTGGCGTTGACAGGGCTGCGGAACACCGTCCACGATGCCAGTCCAGTGAGACTCAGGCCAGAGGTGCGCGCTTGCGCTTTTCGAAACTCAGACTGACGGGCTTTAAGTCCTTTGTGGATCCCACCGATTTGATCATCGCGGATGGGCTGACCGGCGTTGTGGGGCCGAATGGCTGCGGCAAGTCGAACCTGCTGGAAGCGCTGCGCTGGGTGATGGGTGAAAACCGCCCGACGGCGATGCGCGGTGGCGGGATGGAGGATGTGATCTTCGCGGGTGCGTCGACCCGTCCTGCCCGCAACTTCGCCGAGGTCAGCCTGCATATCGACAATTCGGAGCGTCTGGCCCCTGCCGGGTTCAATGATCAGGATGCGCTTGAGATTGTGCGCCGCATCACGCGGGATGTGGGCAGCGCCTACAAGACCAATGGCAAGGATGTGCGGGCCCGCGATGTGCAGATGCTGTTTGCTGATGCGTCCACCGGTGCGCATTCGCCCGCACTGGTGCGGCAGGGGCAGATTGCAGAACTGATCAACGCCAAGCCCAAGAACAGGCGCCGGATATTGGAAGAGGCGGCGGGCATCTCTGGCCTGTATCAGCGTCGGCATGAGGCCGAGTTGAAGCTGAAGGGTGGGGAACAGAACCTTGCCCGCGTCGATGATGTGATTGAGCAATTGGCGGCGCAATTGGCGCAACTTGCCCGTCAGGCCCGTCAGGCCGCCCGCTATCGCGAGATTGGCGACAGCCTGCGCAAGGCCGAAGGTCAGTTGCTGTATCGCCGCTGGCGCGAGGCCGATGATGCGCGCGCCGCTGCGGATGAAGAATTGAAGGGCCGAACCACTGCTGCGGCGCAGGCCCAGGGCGCTGTGCAGGTGTCGGCCAAGGCGCGGGCCGCGGCCGAGGATGCCTTGCCTCCTTTGCGCGAGGAGGACGCAATTGCGGCGGCTGTTTTACAGCGTTTGGCTGTTCAGCGCGACACGCTGTCCGATCAGGAGCAGCAGGCGGAGCAGGCCATTGAGACCCTTGAAAGCCGCATTGCGCAGCTTACCCGCGACATCGAACGCGAGGGCGGGCTGAACAAGGACGCGGGCGAGACCATCGAGCGTCTTGAGTGGGAAGCGGCTGAGATCGCCAAGGCCAGTGAGGGCCACGAAGGCGTGTTGGCGGCGGCAGCTGAAGCTGCGCGCGAGGCCGGGCAGGTGTTGCAGGCCCGCGAAGGCGATCAGTCCGACAAGACCGAGGATGTGGCCCGCTTGGCGGCCCGCCATGGCTCTGCCCAGCGTTTGCTGGAGGACAGCCGCAAGGTTGAAACGAAGTCTGAGGCCGAGGCGGAGAAGGCGCGCGCTGCCGTGGCGACCAGCCGAGCGGCGCTGGACAAGGCGGGCGTGGATTTCGAAGCGGCACAGGCTGCCGTGACCGCGGCCGAGGCCACCGCCAAGCGTGCCGATGCCGCCCTGATTTCCGCTGAGGAAGCGCGGGCCGAGACGCAGTCGCGCGAGGCGGATGCCCGTGCCGAACGGTCCGAGGCCGAGGGCGAGATGAACGCCCTGCGCGCCGAGGCGGGGGCTTTGGCCAAGTTGGTGGAACGCGACACGGCGGAGGGGGGCCAGATCCTGGACCGCTTGCAGGTGCAGCAGGGCTTTGAAAAGGCGCTTGGTGCGGCGTTGGCCGATGATCTGCGCGCGCCTGAGGTGGATGCGGATGGCCCGTCGGGCTGGGCGGTCTTGCCGCCCTATAACAAGGATCAGCCTTTGCCTGATGGCGTAACGGCCCTGACCCAGCACGTGTCTGTGCCGGATGTTCTGGTCCGCCGCATGTCGCAGATCGGTCTTGTCGATGCGGATGATGCGGCCCGCTTGCAGCCCTTGTTGAGACCGGGTCAGCGTCTGGTGTCTCAGGAAGGTGATGTGTGGCGCTGGGATGGGTTCCGAGCGTGGGCCGAGGATGCGCCGAGTGCGGCGGCCCTGCGGTTGCAGCAGTTGAACCGGCTGGAAGAGTTGAAGCAGTCCTTGGAGCGGGCCACGTCCCGCGCGGAAGGGGCGCGGCAGGCGCATGAGGCGTTGACCGCCCGCATGGCAGAGCTGACCGAGGCCGACAAGCAGGCCCGCAACGCCCGGCGCGAGGCCGATCGGATGGTGGCGGATGCCGCCCGCGCGCTGAGCCGCGCCGAGGCGGATCGCAATCTGGCGGAGGGGCGGTTGGAGTCTCTGGGGTTGGCGGTGACCCGCCATGAAGAGGATGCCATGGCGGCTCGGGCCCGCGTGTCGGAGGCCGAGACCGCGCTGGCCGATCTGCCTGATCTGGAGGCCGCCCGGGCCGAGGTCGAGGATCTGCGGATGACTGTCGAGGCGGCCCGCATCACCATGATGTCGCGCCGGTCCGCCCATGATGATCTGCGCCGCACCGGTGAGGCGCGTGTGAAACGCGCGCAGGAGATCACCAAGGAAGTGAGCGGCTGGAAGCACCGTCTTGAAACAGCCGAGCGCCGCACGGCAGAGCTGGTGGATCGCAAGGTCACGTCCGAGGCAGATTTGAAAACCGCGCAGGCTGCGCCTGCCGAATTGGCCGCCAAGCGCGAGGCGCTGAGCGAAGAGATCGCACGTGCCGAGGCGCGCAAAGCGGAAGCCGCTAACACGCTGTCCGAGGGCGAAGGTCGTTTGCGCGATGCGACACTGGCGGAACGCGAGGCAGAGCGGTTGGCGTCCGAGGCGCGTGAGGCGCGGGCGCGGTCCGAGGCGCGCGCGGAAGCGGCGCGCGAGACTGTATCATATGCCGCCGAGCGGATTGCCGAAGAGCAGCAGATGACCCCGAACCAGTTGCTGACAGCACTGGATGTTTCGCCGGACCAGATGCCTGGGGCCGAGGCGTTGGAAACCGAGGTCGGTCGCCTGAAGCGTCAGCGCGATGCGCTGGGGGCCGTGAACCTGCGGGCCGAGGAAGACGCCAAAGAAGTTCAGGAAGAGCACGATACGCTGGTGGGGGAAAAGGCGGACCTTGAGGAAGCCATCAAGACCCTGCGCAGCGGCATTGCCAGCTTGAATCGCGAGGGGCGCGAGCGCTTGCTGACGGCCTTTGAACAGGTGAATTCAAACTTCTCGCTGCTCTTTACCCACCTCTTTGGGGGCGGTGAGGCAAACCTGGTCATGGTAGAAAGTGAGGACCCGCTTGAGGCGGGGCTTGAGATCATGTGCCAGCCACCCGGCAAGAAGCTGTCGACTCTCAGCCTGCTGTCCGGGGGCGAGCAGACGCTGACCGCCATGGCCCTGATCTTTGCCGTGTTCCTGGCCAATCCGGCCCCCATCTGTGTGCTGGACGAGGTGGACGCGCCGCTCGACGATGCGAACGTGACGCGCTTCTGCGACCTGCTGGACGAGATGTGCCGCCGGACCGACACGCGGTTCCTGATCATCACCCACCACGCGGTAACGATGGCGCGGATGGACCGGCTGTTTGGTGTGACCATGGCCGAGCAGGGTGTAAGCCAGCTGGTGTCCGTGGACCTGAAGAAGGCTGAGACACTGGTTGCGTAATTGGGGTGCGCTGTGCGCGCACCCATTCGACTGTGAACTGGGCTTTGGCTATGGCCTCAAACGCGCACGATTGGCAGTCAGAGCCGGTTCAGCAACGCTGGCGTGGGCCAAGCGTCGGCAGGTAGGCCTAGCCGCGCCTGCTCGGCCTGCACCGCGGCGCGTGTGCCTGCACCGAGGATGCCATCGATCTTGCCCACATCGTAGCCACGCGCCTGCAATTTCGTCTGCAACCGCTTCATCTGATCGGCTCCAAGCCCCGGTTCGGGATTGCCCGCGTCATAGACCTGCGAGCCACCCAGCCGCGTTGCGAAATAAGCGGCGGTCAGGACGTAGGTGAAAGACTGGTTCCATTCGAAATACACGTCGAAGTTCGGATAGGCGAGGAAGGCAGGCCCCTTGCGCCCCTGCGGCAGGATCAGGGAGGCTGGCAGGTCGGTCAGAACGCCGCTGCGGGCCTCAACACCCATGGCTTGCCATTGTGCCACGCTTTGCGGCTTGCCGGCCCCGCTCAGGCTCCAATCCATATCGGCGGGTACGTTGACTTCCTGAAGCCACGGCTCACCAGCACGCCAGCCGAAATGCTGGAGCATCTTGCCACCGGATAAAAGGGCGTCTGGGGCAGAGGATTTGAGCCGTACAGCCCCGTCGCCATCGCCATCCACGCCGTTTTCAATGATGTCGGCAGGCAGCATTTGGACCATGCCAATCTCTCCCGCCCAGGCACCCGTCGTGCGTTGGGGGTCAAAGTCGCCCTGCTCAAACAGTTCCATTCCTGCGAATACCTGCGGGCGGAACAGATCTGGCCTGCGGCAGTCATGGGCCAGCGTGACCAGTGCGTTGGCGGTATTGAAGTCGCCCTGAAATGCGCCGTAATCCGTCTCGAAGGCCCAGAAGGCCAAAAGGACGTTGCGGTCCACGCCATAGTCCTGCTCGACCCGATCAAAGACAGAGTTCCATTGCCCGGCCTTGGCCTTGCCCGCGTTGATGCGGTTTTGCGAAATCAGGCGGCGCGAAAAGTCGATGAACGGGCGTTGGAAGACGCCTTGCGCGCGGTCAGCACGCAGCACTGCCGGGTCCTGACGGACAGAGGCAAGGAAACGGTCTGCTATTTCAGCTGAGATGCCGCGCGACACGGCTTCGGATTTCAGGCCGTCCTTGAAGGCAGAGAAAGAGCCGCCACAACTCGCCAGTCCCAGCCCGGGCAGGGTGGCCACTGCTGCCACGGCAAAGACCTGTTTCAAAATACGCATATGAAAAATCCTAAAAGACCAAGACCACCGACAACCAGACCCCATGTTTTCCACACTATAGATATGGCGCTGTCAATGTCGGTCGGGGTCAGGTCGCGCCGTTCCCCGCCATTGACCCATGCCAGGTCTTCGACCCGTCCATGGTAGCTGCGCGGTCCGGCCAGCGCGATGTTCAGGGCGCGGGCCATGGCGGCCTCGGGCCAGCCTGCATTTGGTGAGCGGTGCAGGCGCGCGTCCGATTTGATCATGTGCCATCGAGAAACAACACGCCCAACAAGAGCGATCAGCGCACCCGTCATGCGGGCGGGTATCCAGTTCAGCACATCATCCAGCCGTGCGGCGGCCCAGCCGAATGCGGCATGGCGCGGGGTCAGGTAGCCCACCATGCTGTCCGCCGTGTTGACCACCTTGTAGATCAGGATGCCGGGCACTCCACCGACCAAGAACCAGAAGGCCGGGGCGATCACGCCATCGCTGAAATTTTCGGACAGGCTTTCAATCCCGGCGCGTGTGATTTGCGAGGAGGAAGACGTGCTGACATCGCGGCTGACGATCATGCGGATGGCGCGGCGGCCTTCGGCAACGGACTGTCGAAGCCCGTGCGCCACAGCGGCCACATGCGCGACAAGGGATCGGTGCGCGAGCAGGATGGCAGTGACAATCACTTCGACCATCCAGCCAAGTTGGCTGACCGCCCACCCTACCGTGGCGGCGGCAATGACCAACAGGGCGATAGCCAAGATACCTTTTGTATGTGCGCCTGGTTCCTGGTTCCACCTTGTGTCCAAGGCGCCTATCGCCCGACCCATCAGCACCGCCGGGTGTGGCACACGCGACCAGAGCCAGCGCGGCTCACCCGCGATGGCGTCGAGGCTCATGGCGAGTGCGAGGATGAGGAACCCGTTCAAAGCGCGGCCTCGACCCGTACCCAGTCTTGCGCCGCAAGCAGTCCAAGCCGCAGCCAGCGGGTGCTGTAGGGGAAGATGCGGCTCCAGATATGCGCGCGCGCCAAGTGCTTTTGAAAGGCTGCGGCGTCTCCGACATCGTAGAGGCGGAACAGGGATGTGCCGCCGATAAGGTCGGCGCCACGCGCTGCCATCAGTGCGTCGAGCCGCGCCGCGTCGGCGGACAGCCTCGCGCGGGTTTCTGTGGCCCAGTCCGTATCCTCGAGCGCTGCCGCCCCGATGTCGAGGGCGATGCCCGATACGGGCCAGGGTCCCAGCATCTCTGCAAGTCGTTTGACGAGCGCGGGGTCGCCGATTGCGAAGCCCAGCCGCAAGCCCGCGAGCCCCCAGAACTTGCCAAAGCTCTTGAGGACAATCGTGCCGGGTTGTGTTGCCTGGTTGATCAGGCTGGCCTGCGGGGCCACGTCACAAAAGCTTTCGTCGATCACAGTTAGCTTGGCGTTGGCATCCTTTGCGGCCCAAAGGTGCCCGTCCGGGTTGTTTGGATGCACTAGGACGCACGCATCGGCCTGTGCATCGTCGCAGACTTCCCAGCCATGACCGGCAAAGGCGGCGGCATGTTCGTTATAGGTTGGCGTCTTGATGCGGACGGTGCCTGCGGGTGCAAGGCGAGGTATTTGTGCGATGAGAGAGGAGGCCCCCGACGCTGCCAGCACCCCGGCGTCGTCCGGGATCGACCAAAAACGGCGCGCTGCATCGGTCAAGCGGGTGGCTGCCCCGGTGTCGGGCAGGGCGGTCCATGCATCCTGTGCGATAGAGGGTACGGGATAAGCGTGCGGGTTGATGCCGGTCGACAGATCAATCCACCCTGCGCGATGACCGCCATAGTGCGCAACTGCTTCGTCAAGCCCACCTCCGTGGTCTCTTTTCTGCTGCAAGATGCAAGCCTCCTGTGCTTTTCGCGCCAGTCTCGGCGGCATCCAGCCCGCAGAAAGCGGAATGTCGCGCAATTTTCAAGCGAATGTGATGGTGTTAACGAATTCTAGGAAACGTTAACTGATTGTTAAGACAAACTTGAACAGTAGATTAATTACGGGGTCACGTTGGGGTGGCTCGGAGTGAATATGAATGTATTGATTGTAGAGAGTCGGCCTGAGTTGGGGGTGTTGTGGCAACGACATCTTGAGCGCCAGGGTGCGGTCGTGTCCCTTGTTCACGGACAGAATGAGGCTGTTGAATACCTTTCGGAACATGCAGCCGACATTATTGTCATGGACCTTGTACTGGGCGAGGGCAGCGCTTTGGCTGTTGCGGATTTCGCGAGCTACCGGCACCCCAATGCGCGCGTCATCTTTGTGACCGACACGTCCTTTTTCTCGGACGGGTCGATCTTCAACCATTCCAGCAATGCCTGCGCCTTTGTCCCCGCGGGGACACCGCCAGAGGATCTGGCGGCGATGGTGGAGCATTACGGGGTCAGCTGACCGCCTCGCGCCCGTGGTGGGCATCAAAATCAACTACGGCATTGATCGGCACGATCCGGTGCGGATTGATGCTTTCGTGGCTGTAGTGATAGTGGCGCACGATGTGATCCATGTTCACCGTCTCTGCCACGCCCGGCACCTGATACAGTTCGCGCGTGTAGGCCCAGAGATTGGGGTAGTCCATCAGCCGCTTGCGGTTGCACTTGAAGTGCAGGTGGTAGACCGGATCGAACCGCACCAGCGTGGTAAAGAGCCGCCAGTCGGCCTCGGTGATCCGGTCGCCCATCAGGTAGCGTGACCCGGCCAGCCGTTCCTCCAGCCAGTCGAGCGTGTCAAAGAGTGGATGAACCGCGTCATCATAAGCCTCTTGCGTGGTGGCGAAGCCGGATTTGTAAACGCCGTTGTTCAAAGTATCGTAGATACGGTCGTTCACGGGGGCGATGGCGTCCCACAGCTCCTGTGGCCAGAAATCCCGAGTGTTGCCTGTGATCCCGTCAAAGGCCGAGTTGAACATGCGGATGATCTCGGAGCTTTCGTTGCTCACGATGGTTTCGCGCTGTTTGTCCCACAGGATCGGCACGGTGACGCGACCGGAAAACTGAGGATCAGCCTTGGTATAGATGTCGCGGGCAAAGGGCACACCATAGAGCGTGTCCCCCGTGGCGCCGTTGTCGTCTGTTTCGAACGTCCAACCATCAGACAGCATGTCCGGGTGCACGGCAGAGATGCTGATGTGATCGGTCAGGTCCTTGAGCTGGCGGAAGATCAAGGCCCGGTGCGCCCATGGGCAAGCATAGGAGACATAGAGGTGATAGCGCCCGCTTTCAGCCGGAAAGCCATCTATCCCCGAAGGTCCCGCGCTGCCGTCAGCGGTGATCCAGTTGCGGAACTTGGCCTGGCTGCGCTGGAACTTCCCGCCGCTCGATTTCGTGTCGTACCACTGGTCGTGCCAGACGCCGTCCACCAAAAGACCCATGTCGCTTCTCCCGCTTGTGCTGGAATTTGATGTAGACGGCGTGCTTTGGCCCGCAAAGCTGTGGGCGCGCGCACTGCGCCTGCGTTTGCGCACACACATATGAGAAATGCCAGAGTCACAGGAAAGCCACATTCTGAAAAGACTCGGAGTATGTCATTGGAATTTAACTGAAACGACTCACTTAGCTGGTCATCTTTTGACGTGGGGACTGAAAGGAACGACTGCCATGTCCACATTCGTACCGAAGGAAGTGCAAGCCGGACTTGATAGTGCGCGGCTGCAATCGTTGAAAAAGGCATCGCGCCTGCGCCTTGCCGCTGACGGTGTGACCTACCCCGTTCTGCGCATGTGGAAGACCGGGTTTTCCATGCAGGCAGAGGCGGCGCCTTATCTGCGTGGGTACGTTGATTTGTATGACGGTGCGATCCATCTGTTCCAATGCCTGATCGTGGCCTCCGACGAAGAGGCGGGCGAGATGCGGTACGAGTTCAAGCGGCTGACGGCCGTTGCCGAAAAGCCCGCGCTGGATTTTGTGCGGTCCGAAGATGCGCCGGTGGCGTTGCTGGCCAACAAGGTCGACTGACCCACGGTTCCGGACGCTTCGGTGTCGGGGCGCCTTTGCAAACAGACCAGAACAGAAGTTACGAGAGGCAATTTACTGAGGGGTGCCCCTCATTTCAGACCCATTTTCCAGCCATGCGCGGTCTTCTGGCATTAACTGGGCATTCATCATGGCGTCATAGGCCGCTAGGTCGTCATCCGTCAGATGACCCTGCCATTTTCCGCTGGTGCCGCTGTGAAAGAACGCACTGTCCGACTTGAAAAATCCCTTCCCCCCTGACGGCGCATAGCGCTCTGCGTTCTGTCGCATGTTGTCGAACGTTGCTGCCGCAACAAGCTGTTGCATGATGACCTCTGAATGCGGTGTTCCCAACAACGCCGACAGTTTGGCGAAGACGCCGGCCAAGTCCCGTTTCATATCCGCGTAGTGGAAAAGCGATACGTTTGGTCGGTCGGCAAGCGCCTTGGCAGCTTGGTAGTGACGCAGGATATGTGCGAGGGGCATGGCATCGGCATCGAAGCCTTCGGCCCCACCATCCAGAAAGCGGCGAAATGCGATGCCTTCCTCATCATCCTCTGGATACCAATGATTGAACCAGGGCATCGGGATATTGCGCATGTGTTGTCGCATCGAGAAATGCGCATCAAGTGGGTGGCGGAACACGCAAATGTATTGCGCCTGATCGTCCAGAGGCAGCCCATCCATCGGCGTATGGCTTTTCATGCTGCGGCGCTGGGTCATGGCATCGAGTCGTTCCGCCACTTCCGCCATTTCGCGGATGCGGATGTCGACCCATGGCATCTTTACGGACAGTTCCGTCTCGACCTCGGGATCGCCGGACAGCAATAGCGCCACGATCGTCTGCATCCACGTCGTCCCGCATTTGGGAGGCGTGACAACGAACACGTCGTCGGGCCGGATGTTGACCATGTCCCAACGCCTGTTGTCGGTCAGGGGCCCAAGATAGAGCTTTCGGTTCGTCATGTCTGACCTCCTCCTGACTGCGGACGTGATCAGGAAAAGTGGCGCGGCGGCAGAACGCAACAAAAAAGACAGAAGCGCGTCCAAAGGCGCGTATGACAGACGGTTTCGATTGCGGTCTGATCGGCATGCAGTCTCAGCAAGGGCCCAGGGACCTCTTGTCTGCATCCGACCTTGACGCAGGTGTGCTTAAAAACCGGCGCTTTCGCGTTCGGCTGATCAACGGTCTGACAGTGTCAAAGGACGCGTGTGTCGCGTCCTATTGCAAGTCACCAAATGCCTGCGCCAGCCGTTCGACCGCTTCCTGCACCCGTGCACGCGGGGTCGCAATGTTGAACCGTAGCCAGCTGTCACCCCCTTTGCCGAAGGTGGGGCCGTGATTGACAGCGATGCAGGCGTCTTTCTCGACCCGCTTGGTAAACTCCTCGCGTGTCATGCCGGTGCCATCAAAGTCGACCCATGACAGGTAAGTTGCTTCGAGCGGCATGGAGTAGAGACCCGGAATCGCATTCACGGCGTCATCAAACAGCTTCCGGTTGCCATCAAGATACTTGACCAACTCGTCTGTCCACGCAGCCCCTTCCGGCGAATAGGCCGCGGTTGCCATGAACAGGCCGAACGAATTTGGGGAGAGGCCCAACCCCGCCATGCGCTTTGCGAACTTGGCGCGCAGGTCCGGGTCGGCGATGATCACGTTGCCTGAGTGGCTTCCTGCGATGTTGAACGTCTTGGTCGTGGCGGTCATCATAATCAGGCGGTCTTCGATCCCTGGGATATGGGCCATGGGGATGTGCTTGTGTCCAGGCATGACAAGATCGTGGTGAATTTCGTCCGACACGAGGATCAGGTTGTGGCGCTTGGCAAAGGCCGCGACGCCTTCCAGTTCTTCGCGGGTCCAGACGCATCCGCCCGGGTTGTGGGGCGAGCAGAGGATCAGCATGGTTTCGGACCCGTCCATTTGCGCGTCCCACGCATCGAAATCCATGCTGTAGCGCCCGTCGGTCATGGACATCTCGCACTCAACCACGCGGCGGTTGTTGGCGGTGATGACCCGGGCAAAGGCGTGGTACACAGGCGTCATCAGCACGACGCCGTCACCGGGCTGGGTGAACGTGTCAACACACATGGCTGTACCATTGACGAGCCCATGCGTGGTAAAGATCTGGTCGGCGTGGACGGTCCAGTTGTGCCGTTCTTTCATCCACCACTGGATGGCTGCACGGTATTCGCTTTCGTCCCCGAAATACCCCATGATCCCGTGATCGACCTGGGCCTGCACCGCGTCCAGCACGCATTGCGGCGGGCGGAAATCCATATCGGCCACCCACATGGCGAGGCCCTTGTCCCCGTCGACGCCATAGATCGCTTCCATCATGTCCCATTTCACGCAATGGCTGCCGCGGCGGTCGATGATGGTGTCAAAGCTCATGGGTCTCTCCGGTTCTGATTTGGGCGCAGGCTAGCGTGCGCGCGGGCAGGTGCAAGGGGACATTGCGGTGTCGGGGGTGTTGGCTTACATGCAGGGGCATGAAGCGACCCATAATCCTGCACCCTGATCCACGCCTGAAAAAAACGGCAGACGCCGTGCCCGATCTGTCGGACGAATTGCGTCGTCTGGCCGATGACATGTTGGAAACCATGTATGACGCGCCGGGCATTGGGCTGGCGGCCCCGCAGGTGGGGCAATTGCAGCGCCTGATCGTGCTCGATTGCGTGAAGGAAGAAGGCGAAGCCCCGCGCCCGCTGATCATGTTCAACCCCGAGATCGTGGCATCGTCCGACGAGATGAGCACTTACGAGGAGGGATGCCTGTCCATTCCCGAGCAGTTTGCCGATGTCACCCGCCCGGCCGAAGTCGAAGTGCGGTGGATCGATCGTGATGGCAAGGAGCGGTCCGAGGGCATGGATGGCCTATGGGCCACTTGCTTGCAGCACGAGATTGACCATCTCGACGGCAAGCTGTTCATCGACTATCTCAAGCCGCTCAAGCGCCAGTTGATCACACGCAAGATGCAGAAGCTGAAACGGGAACTTGCCCGCGCATGAGCCTGCGCGAGATCCTGACATGGCCGCACCCGGCGTTGGAGGCGGTATGTGAGCCAGTCGAGGCTGTCACCCCAGAGGTGCGTGCCCTGGCTGCGGATATGCTGGAGACAATGTACGCCGCACCCGGCCGCGGTCTCGCCGCCCCGCAAGTGGGCGAGCTCTGCCGTCTGTTCGTCATGGATGTGACGTGGAAGGACGGAGAGCGTAATCCGGTCATCTGCATCAACCCGGATATTCTGGAACGCGGCGAAGAGGTCGCGGGCGCGGACGAGGGATGCCTGTCCATCCCCGGTGTCAGCGCACATGTCGAGCGCCCCACGTCGGTCCGCATGGTCTGGACCGATCTTGAGGGCGTTGTGCAGGATCAGTGGCTGACAGGGTTCGCCGCGCTGTGTGCGCAGCACGAGTTGGATCATCTGGACGGCATCGTGACACTGGACCGGGTGGATGATGCGCAACGCACGACCATTCTGGACGCTTACGAGGTGCGGGTATGACGGTTCGCCCCTTTGTCCCTTGGCCGGATGCACGATTGCGCACGGCAGCCGAGGATGTGCCCGAGATCACCGAGGACATCCGCGAAATCTGGGCCGACATGGTCGAGACGATGGATGCCATGCCCGGCGTTGGCCTTGCGGCCCCGCAGATCGGGGTGATGCTGCGCCTTGCAGTGGTCGACGCCACGCAGGACCGCAGCCGCCGGATCCTGTTGGCCAATCCCGAAGTGCTGGAGGCGAGCGGCGAGATTGAGAAGGGCACGGAAGCGAGCCCAAACCTGCCCGGTGTCTCTGCCGAGGTGCCGCGCCCCAAGACGGTCACGGTGCGCTTTCTGAATGCTGATGGCGTCATCGATCGCCGCACGTTCGAAGGGCTGGAAGCCCGCAGTGTGCAGCACCAGATCGATCATCTGGCAGGGCGGATGTATTTCGACAATCTGGGGCGGGTGAAGCGGGACATGCTGATCCGTAAGGCAAGAAAGGCCAGATGACATGCGCGTGATCTTCATGGGAACGCCGGACTTTTCCGTCTCTGCCCTTGATGCGCTGCATGCGGCGGGGCATGAGATTGCGTGTGTCTATACCCAGCCGCCACGACCAGCGGGACGGGGAAAGAAGGACCGGCCCAGCCCGGTGCAGGCACGCGCCGAGGCCCTCGGATTGGATGTGCGGCACCCGGCGTCCTTGCGCAACGCAGAGGCGCAGGAAGAGTTTGCAGCACTAAATGCGGACATCGCCGTTGTCGTTGCCTACGGCCTGATCCTGCCGCAACCCATCCTTGATGCGCCGACCCACGGGTGCCTGAACATCCATGCAAGCCTGTTGCCACGCTGGCGCGGGGCTGCGCCCATTCACCGGGCGATCATGGCCGGCGATGCTGAGACGGGTGTGTGTATCATGCAGATGGAGGCTGGGCTGGACACCGGGCCGGTCCTGGTGCGCGAGGCAACGGCCATTGGCGCAACTGAAACCACGGCTGAACTGCACGACAGGCTGGCTGGTTTGGGCGCTGATCTGATCGTTCAGACTTTGGACCAACTGCCCAATCTGACCGCAGAACCGCAGCCCGACATGGGCGTGACCTATGCCGCGAAGATCGACAAGACCGAGGCGGCCATCGACTGGGCAACAGACGCAGCCGACGTGGACCGGAAAATTCGGGGGCTATCCCCCTTTCCCGGCGCGTGGTTCGAGCATGAGGGTATGCGGATCAAGGTGCTGGGTTCGGAACTGGCCGATGGCATTGGCGTGGCCGGTTCGGTTCTGGACGATGGCCTGACGATCGCCTGCGGTCAGGGCGCCGTCCGTCTGACCCGCTTGCAACGGGCAGGCAAAGGCGCGCAGGATGCGGAAACGTTCCTGCGCGGCATGCCCCTGCCCAAGGGAACCCAATTGTAGGAGCGCCGCCCATGTTTCCCACCCTGATCGGCACCGTCGTGATTGCGGGCATTGTCGGCTACATCTCGGAAAAATCGCGGTTTACCCATAATGGAATCGTGCAATCGATCATCATCTGCATCGGCGGTGCGTTCCTGTTTTACTTTGTCCGGCTGATGTTTGGATTTGGCTTTTCCAGCCCCGGGCTGAATGCGATTGTATCCTCGATCGGCGCGCTGATTATCGTTCCGACACATTGGCGGAAGTAATCATGCCTCGGGTGTTGGACTGACGGATCAGCGCTTGCGACTGTCCGCGCCATGCCCCGTTGTTCTGAAATTCGGACCAAGATGGCTGGATGGCTTGGCTGTGCGGAAATTCGGACCCAAGTGACTGGATGGTTTGGCGGCGCGCACGCCGCTGGTGAACCGATTTGGGGCAGGGCGCTGGATGACGTTTGGTTGCATGACGCTGCTGTTTGCGTTGCGCGTTGAGGTCTCAGCCGTGGCAGGAAGCGTCGTGCATATGAACGTCACGCCAATGATCATTTGAAGGTAGTGCTTTGGGTGAAACATGTGGTGCCTTCCGACAGGTTCGCCGCGTTGCCTTAAGCAGATATAGTGTTGCAGGGCGGGCCACCCAAGCCTGTCCGGCGTTTGCACCTTCATCGTTCTTCCTTGAAGCGGAACGTGGCCCGCCGTGAGGGAAGGGGCGGGCCAAGTGATATGCGGTATTCAAGCGTCGAGCGATCAGAAGAATTTCTTGATCAGAACCTTCTTCTTGAACTTCGTTTTCGGGCTGACGTATTTCTTTTTCTTCACGCCGTGATGGAACTTGTGACCGTGGTGATATTTGTGGCCATGGTGGAATTTATGGCCGCGGTGAAACTTGTGCTTTTTGACCTTCACTTTGAAGTTGGCGTCAATCACCTGCGCTGTTTCGGCATTGGCGGGAGCGCTGGCCCAGACGGCTTGTGCATTGGCCGGAGCGAAGCTGGTTACAGTGACGGCGGTCGCGATTGCAGCGATCAGAAGCGGGGTCTTGGTAGCCTTCAGTTTCATGGTCTCTTCTCCTTTTGCGTTGCGGCGCTGGGCCGTTCGTCTTGGGAAAGAGATAGCGGGAAGACGCTGTAACAATAAGGGACCGTTTGGTCACAAACTGTCATGGATATGGCAGGGTCGTGTGAGGGATTGCTGCCTTGAGTATGAGATAATGTATATTTTACAGATGGTTGTTCGATCAACTGCCTGTAACATTCGATGTGACACTCATGTGCCAGACACCCGTTTGAGGTTGGTTTTGCGGAAATGCCCCTGCGTCATTTTCCTTTGAAAGGGGCCATGCCTGCGCGCGCCAGTTCGTCGGCCCGCTCATTTTCCGGGTGACCGGCGTGCCCTTTGACCCATTCCCAGGTCACATCGTGCCGGGCTTGGGCAGCGTCCAATCGTTGCCACAGATCGGCATTGGCCACGGGTTTCTTGGCCGCGTTCTTCCAGCCGTTCCGCTTCCAGCCGTGGATCCAACTGGTGATCCCGTTCTTGACGTAGTTGCTGTCGGTCACGACGGTGATGGTGGATGGTTTGCCAAGCGCTTCGAGGGCCGAGATGGCGGCCATCAGCTCCATCTTGTTGTTGGTGGTTTGGGCTTCGCCGCCCTTGAGTTCGCGTTCCTTGACGATCCGGTCGCCGTCCATGGCGCGCAGCAGAGCACCCCAGCCACCGGGGCCCGGATTTCCGGAGCATGCACCGTCCGTATAGGCAAAGAGCTCAGGCACGGGCGGCCTGTAGCACGATGAACGGGGCAACCTCGCCCGACAGGCCCGCCTCCTCTCCCGTGCGGCTGTACTGGATATCGAACCCAGTGTGGGTCAGTAGGTCGGTCAATGCGTCTTCGGTCATGTAGGAATAGAGCCGCCCGATGCTGTCGCGGCTTTCGCCGGTGCCCAGCTTGGTTCCGAAGTGGAGCAGGCCACCCGGCTTCAGGGCAGTGTGGATCGCGGTGAACTGCTCGGGCCATTGTCCCAGCGGCGTGTGCAGCATCGAGAAGTTGGCCCAGATGCCGTCATAGGCTGTGCTTTCGGTCAGATCGCCATAGCCTGCTTGCCGCGCCGTGACACCATTATGCGACCGGGCAAGCTCCAGCATTTCAGGCACCGGATCCCAGGCGTGGGCGATCAGACCCTCCTGTGCCATCGCGGCGGCGGCAAAGCCGGGGCCACAGCCGATGTCGAGTACCGTTCCTCCCTCGGGCATCGCTGCAATGAAGCGTTGCAGGCTGGGATCGGCATTGGCCTTGCTCACTAGCTTGGCATAGTCGGCGGCCTTGTCTGCATAGACCTGCAGGGTTTCGCGATCGCTCATCACACCACCGTAACTGCAAGACAGGTCACAACGATGGCCGTCAACAGCAGTCGCAATCGCATCCACCATGACGGTGTCAAACCCCAGCGAAAAAAGGCGAAGTCCAGCATGAGCAGGCCGATGAAGCCGAATATGAGATTCGTTCCTGCGCTGGTCGGCCCACCGCCCGTCATGAAGAACGCCCATAGGGCAGGCACCACGGATAGGGTGTAACCCATGGCGGCGTGCGTCCCTTTGGTCTTGGTCGCAAACCCCCACAAAACGCCGGACATGAACGACAGGATGACCGAGCCATAGAACAGCTGAA
>NZ_JBYNDP010000050.1:19284-25994 GCF_059783535.1 Tateyamaria sp.
CCCCACAAAACGCCGGACATGAACGACAGGATGACCGAGCCATAGAACAGCTGAACATATGGTCCGACGAAACGTGGCCCGAATGCCTGAGCACCCCACGCGCCAAGCGCATCGTTCAAGAGCGTCGCCGCGCCCCAGACAAACGGGATCACGCCGGCCAGGCCAAGGGCAAGGGGGACGCTGGGTATTCTGGTCATAGTTCGCTGATCAGTTTTTGAATGCGTTTGGTGCGGGTGTCGGCCCTTTTGGCCGTGTTGACAAGATGCAATCTGGAGCGCTGCTGACCCGGTGTCAAAGCGTTCCAGGCGTTGATCTGACCGGAGCTGCGGATAGCCAGCAAAACATCCTCCGGCACCTCAACGAGGCTCGGGTCGACAGGTCGTACGCGCGCGTCAAAGGGCTCTCCAACCTCAAGCCCACTGTCGCGGAGAAATGTCTTGCCGGTGTAAACAAACAGCCCGTCGATCACCGGGGCTTTCGTCAGCGCCAGATTGATCGGGAAATCGCCAAATTCGCCCTCGATCCGTTTGGTTTGGGGCGGCAGGGCCGCTGCAACGGCTTCCGGCAAACGCAGAACGGTGTAGGTGTTTTTTCCCCACTCCATGGGTTCGATAACACCGTCGAAGTAAATCCAGTCGCTGCTCACGCGCGTTCAAGCGCAAGGCGGCCGGCCAACGCCGCAAAGATCGCAGCAAAGCTGCGGGAGAGCCAGCGCATGACGACCTCTGATCCGAGGATCCACTGGCGCGCCGCCGCGGCGAATGTGCCGTACAGAACGAATACCGCGAAGGTCATCGCCATGAAAACCAGCCCAAGTGTCGTCATCTCGAACGTTGCCGTTGTCGCGTTGCCCGACAGGAACGGAGGCAGCAGCGCGAGGAAAAAGATCGACAGCTTCGGGTTCAGGATGTTGATCAACGCACCCCGCCTTGCAATCCGCCACCCTGCATCGGCACTGCGCTGGGACGAAATGTTCAGTGCACCTCCGCTGCGCAGGCTGCCCCATGCGAGCCACAGCAGATACGCGACGCCTGCAAACTTTACGATATTGAACAGGAGAGCAGAGGTGTGAAGGATCGCCGCCAGTCCGAGCGTCGCGGCCAGAAGGTGCGGGACGATCCCGAAAGTGCAGCCAAATGCGGCCCAGAGCGCGGCGCGGCGGCCTTGGCCCAGGCCCAGAGCGAGGGTGTAGATCACGCCCGTGCCCGGGGCGATGACGACGACGAGAGCGGTCAGGAAAAACTGGAGAGAGAGCATGGAAACCTTCGGGTTAGGACAAGCGAAGGCTAGGGCGAAGGGGCGGGTTTGGCAATCTGTCCCCGCGGGGACAGGTCTTTCGGTGGGGTTACGGGATGTTTAGCGGTTTGTGATTTGTGTTTGGTCACAAAGAGTTGGTGATCGCGCGGTGGGCATACGCCATTTTAACCATGCGAAAGCCATGCTGCATGCCGAAGGCGGCCGGGGCTTTGGCGCCGGACCATTTTAGTGTCAATGCGCGCGACAGCTTTGCTGGGGCACCGGACGTTCGCTGCTCCTGTGGCACTGTCCGCTAGTCTTCTGTCTCATTCGCAGAGCGATCCAGAATCCACTCAATTCCGCGTCGGTAGTCCTTGATCTCTAGCGGGTTGTTATCGCCGCTGGTCGCCGAGAAGACGAAACCGTGTGTGTAGTCAATCAGGAGGTGGAGGAGGACATTGCTCTCATCACCGTTCTCGAGTTGTTGTGTGCATGTCTGCAACTCGTTGGTGATCAGAATGAGATCTTCACTCATGAGCGAAACGTCCTCAAGAACTGCCCGCAGTAGATTGGCATTCAGCAAGGCGCGTTGGCAGTACGCAATTAAAATTGCATGTGCTCTTTGGGACGGGCTTTCCTTCGCTACGTTCTTTAGAGTGTCCCTGAATGCAAGCCTAACAAGGTCCGCCAGAAGCTGACGCTTGTTGCCGGTGTGGTAGGTCACCGCCATTGGGGTGACCTTCAGTTTCTCCGCCAGCAGCCGGAATGAGAGCGAGTCCGCGCCTTGTTCTTGAACAATTGGCAGCGCGGTTTGCAGGACAAGCTGCTTTGAAAGACGCTGCGTTAACTTTGGGGGCCGTCCGACCGGCGACGAATTGGTCATGAACCTTTTAACTTGTAGACCAGATCAACCATACCTGACGGAAACGGTGCAGCCGAGACCAACTCAAGATCAACGTCACCATCCGTTTCGCCGAAGATGCGAATTCCACCTCCCAGCAGAATGGGAACCATGGTGATCTTCATATCCTGAATCAATCCCGCATTGAGAAATGACCGAATGATGGCCCCTCCATCTACGTAGATGCGCTTATAGTCTTTTTGGCTTAAATCCTCCCACAACTCTTGAGGACTGGCCGTCGAAAACTCCACCTTGTCTTGCAGATGTTCGGGCAGATCCTGTTTTGTCATGGAACGGCTGAGGACAACGACGGGTTTCACATACGGCCATTCGCCAAATCCGAGAACGGTTCTCAGCGATCCACTTCCCATGACAAGAGCATCCACGCTGTCCATGAAGTCGGAAAACCCATGGTCTTCGTGCTGAGTGGGCTGCTTGTTCAACCAATCGAGCGAATGATCTTTTCTGGCAACAAAACCGTCGAGGCTCATTGCCATCATAATGTGTCCAGTGGGCATGCGATTCTCCTCCTAAAATTATTATACCCCGTATAAATACATGCCGGTAGGCAGCGGCTAGATGACGCTAGATACAACACTTTATTGAGGTAAACGGACATGAGTTTAAGCCGCAGCATCTGGAGCTATGGGCTTGTCGCGGCCTTGCGCTGTTATGCAGGCTCTCGCAAAACCCGTGGCACTTTGAATTCCACATTCTCGACCGCTGTTTCGACCATCTCGACCGTCACGTCATATCTGTCGCGGAAGGCGTCGATGACTTCGTTGATCAGCACTTCTGGCGCGGATGCGCCTGCCGTGATGCCCATGCTTTTGATCCCGTCCAGCGCGCGCCAGTCGATATCCGCCCCCCGTTGCACCAACTGTGCGTAGGTGCAGCCGGCGCGTGCGCCGACCTCGACCAGTCGTTTGGAATTTGACGAGTTCGGAGCGCCAACCACAAGCATCGCGTCGCATTTGGGGGCCATCGCCTTGACCGCTTCCTGCCGGTTGGTGGTGGCGTAGCAGATGTCTTCCTTGTGCGGGCCGACAATGGCAGGGAAGCGTGTTTGCAGCGCTGCCACGATATCAGCCGTGTCATCCACCGACAGCGTGGTCTGGGTCACGAAGGCGAGCTTGTCCGGGTCGCGCACTTGCACCGTTGCCACGTCTTCGACTGTTTCGACCAGCAGCACTTCGCCCTCGGGCAGTTGGCCCATGGTGCCTACCGTTTCGGGGTGGCCCTCATGGCCGATCATGATCATCTGCAAACCGTTGTCGGCGTGCCGCTGCGCCTCGATATGGACCTTGCTGACTAGGGGGCAGGTGGCATCGACATAGATCATCTCGCGCGCTTGCGCCGCTTGCGGGACGGATTTCGGCACGCCGTGGGCCGAGAAGATGACGGGCCGGTCATCCGGGCATTCCGTCAGTTCCTCGACAAAGACGGCGCCCTTGTCACGCAGGCTGTCGACAACGAACTTGTTGTGCACGATCTCGTGCCGGACAAAGACGGGTGCCCCCCACTTATCCAACGCCATTTCAACGATCTTGATCGCGCGATCCACGCCAGCACAGAACCCGCGCGGCGCGGCGAGGTAAAGGGTCAATGCTGGCTTGGTCATGGCCGCTCCTGTCATTGTGTCAGAAGTAAGTGTTAGGGGCGTTGGGGTAAAGAGTTTCGGCTAGACTGCGTGGTTTGTGTTGCCAAAAATCAGGCGGGCGGCTTCTGCGCGATTGTGGATGCCAAGCTTGCGACAGGCTGTTTTGGCGTATTCCCTGACGGTGTTCATGCTGATCCCGCACAGGCGTGCCGCTTCTTTTCGACTGAGGCCGCGTGCCCGCATGTATATGATTTCGGCCCCGCGCAAGCGCGTCGGAATTCCAAAACCTGTCAGGAAACCTTCGGCGCGCGCCGTCTTGATGAACGTTTTCGCCTCATCAGGCAGATAGGCATGTTACGACAGAAACTCGGGGTCGATTTGAGTGATCTCGTTACTGTCGCAACAGTGGCTCAAGAAAGGGTCTTTGTCCGGTGAAGCGTTCGCATACAGGTTCGGGCACGTGGTGAGCAGTCTGCTGGCTCCCGGTGGGGAGCCATGAGCCGTTATGTAGATGACACGATGAATGCCGCGCGCGCGCAGCCTTTGGACTGCGCCAGCCCACAGCGCGTCGATGGTCGTCAGTTGTTCAAGTGCTTCGGCATCACGATACACCAGCGTATCCCCCCAATCAGGGGGATACTGGCACAGTGATTTTCGTTTTAAAACAATGCGGTGCGTTCTATCCAACAGCGCGCAAAATGTTTTCTATGACCAAACACTTTGTGAACAGACAGCCAGCGGCAGTGCAATGTCGCTGGCCGTTTTCACATTTGGATTAGCCTTGGGCCTGAACCCGTTCTTCGCGTTCTGGCATTGGTTCGCGCGGCGGACGTCCTATGACGTCTTTCAGTTCATCCAACTCGATGAAGTTGTCTGCCTGACGTCGCAGATCGTCCGAAATCATCGGCGGTTGGCTGCGGATCGTCGATACTACGGAAACACGGACGCCCTGACGCTGCAGGCTTTCTACAAGCGGACGAAAATCCCCGTCGCCCGAAAATAGAACGATGTGGTCGACGCGCGGCGCAAGTTCCATGGCGTCCACCGCTAATTCGATGTCCATGTTCCCCTTCACCTTACGGCGCCCCATCGAGTCGGTGTATTCCTTTGCTGGCTTGGTCACCATGGTAAAGCCGTTGTAGTTCAACCAATCTACCAAAGGCCGGATCGGCGAATACTCGTCATTTTCCAACAGTGCTGTGTAGTAGAAAGCACGAAGCAACTTGCCTCGCCGCATGAACTCCTGCCTCAGTAACTTATAGTCGATATCGAACCCAAGCGCTTTGGCTGCGGCGTATAAGTTCGACCCATCGATGAACAGCGCCAGCCGTTCGTCTTTGTAAAACATAAAATGTCCTTCCGAAAATTCGGGTACCGCCTGTGATTTCCGTGAGTGAGTGCGTAAAAACGCGAAAAGCGGTAATTGAAAAATAGGTGATTTTTAATATGTCGCAAGTGACTGATGACACCCAAATAGGCAAAACTACGCCATGTAACGGTCCCAAATTGCTGGTTGCCCTAGGGTCAAACATGCATTCGGACGTCGGCACACCCGTCGAAACGCTTCACAGTGCCATTGATTCGATTGAAAAGATGGGAGCAGTGATTCGGGGTCGCAGTCGCTTTTTTCGCACCCCGGCAGTTCCCGTCGACAGTGGTCCCGACTTCGTAAACGCTGCGATTGTAGTTGAGGCGCCTTGGTCATCCTCCGAAGCCATCACCCGATTGCATGAGGTCGAAGCCCGTCTTGGACGCCGCCGAAAAGCTCGGTGGGAGCAGCGCATCATAGATTTGGATTTGTTGGCACATGACGACATGATCCGACCGAATGTTCGGGTCTTACGCACCTGGATGGAACTACCCCTGCCAAAACAAAAAGAAATGGCTCCAGGCCAATTGCTGCTGCCGCATCCCCGCATGCACGAACGCGCATTCGTTCTTGTTCCCTTGTCGGATGTTGCGCCTGATTGGGTGCACCCGATTGCGCGGAAGTCGGTTACGGAGATGCGGGATGCGCTTCCGAGCGCAGATCTTGAGGCTATTGTGCCCATCGAATAGGTGCTTGTCATTCAGTGCAATCGGGCCTAGATAACAGCCTTCTATCTAAATCCGCCTGATCTGGAGCACACCCATGGCCCGCGTGACCGTTGAAGACTGCGTTGACAAGGTTCCAAACCGTTTCGAGCTGGTGATGCTGGCCGCGCATCGCGCCCGCGAGATTTCGTCCGGCGCGCCCATCACAGTGGACCGCGACAATGACAAGAACCCTGTCGTATCGCTGCGCGAGATTGCCGAAGAGACGCAAAGTTCGGAAGAACTACGTGAGCGCCTGATTGAGTCGAACCAAAGCCAGATCGAAGTGGACGAGGCGGAAGAAGATGCCATGGCGCTTCTTATGGGTGCCGAGCAGGACAAGCCGGAAGAAGATAGCATGTCCGAAGAGATGCTCCTGCGTCAGTTGATGGCCGCGCAAGGCCAGGGCTGATCCTAGTCGGGTGCGGACCGGATGATCTCTGACGACGATCTGATCGCGCTGGTCCGCAACTACAACCCAAAGACAAACGAAGACCTGATCCGCCGGGCTTATGCATTTGGCGGTCAGATGCATGAAGGGCAGTTCCGTCATTCCGGCGAGCCGTACTTCACGCACCCCGTCGCTGTTGCCGCGATCCTGACTGAGCAGCAGTTGGACGATGCGACCATTGTTACCGCTCTGTTGCATGACACGATCGAGGATACCAAGGCCAGCTACGCCATGGTGGCCGAGCAGTTCGGCGATGATGTCGCCAAGTTGGTCGACGGCGTCACCAAGCTGACCAACCTCCAGTTGTCGAGTGCTGAAACCAAACAGGCCGAGAACTTCCGTAAGCTGTTCATGGCCATGTCAAAGGACATGCGCGTGATCCTGGTCAAGCTGAGCGACCGCTTGCACAACATGCGCACCATCAAGTCCATGCGTGCGGACAAGCAGGT
>NZ_JBYNDP010000051.1:0-6782 GCF_059783535.1 Tateyamaria sp.
ATCCTGATTGGTGCGCTGGTGGCGGGAATTGATGCCGGGCGGTCCTATACCGATTGGCCCCTGATGGGTGGTCAGGTGTTCCCGGCCAGCGCCTTTGTCTTTGAACCGTGGTGGCGCAACCTGTTTGAAAGCCCGGGTCTGGTGCAGTTCAGCCACCGCGTGACGGGTTATCTGTTGTGTGCAATTGCCGTGGTGGTCTGGCTGCGTGGCCGGAAATCGGCCCATGAAAACACGCGCTTTGCCTTCAATGCCGTCTTTGCCGCAATGAGCCTGCAGATCGTTCTGGGCATCGTGACTGTGCTGTATGGCGCGCCATGGCAAGTGGCGATCCTGCACCAATTCTTGGCCGTTGTGCTCTGGGCGTTGATCCTGCGCGCCCGGTTCCTGTCAGCCTATCCTATTGCCACATCTATTCGAGGAACGTCCTGATGAAAGCCTTTAATGACCTTCTGGCCTTCGACCACACAACCCAAGCTTTGGGGCAGGTCGCCGGGCGTTTGGGTTGGGATCAGGAAACCATGATGCCACGCGGTGCGGCTGCCCAGCGGGGCGAGGAAATGGCGGCGATGGAGAGCGTTCTGCATGCCCGCCGCACGGATCCGCAGGTTGGGGAGTGGCTGGCCGCCATTGATGCCGGTGGGCTGGATCGTGTTGGCGCGGCCAAGCTGCGAGAGATCAAGCGGGGCTATGACCGGGCCTCCAAAGTGCCTGCGGAGCTGGCGGCACAGATTGCACGGGTCACATCGACAGCGCAGGGCAAGTGGGCCGAGGCGCGCGAAGCCGATGATTACAAGGCGTTTGCCCCAGTCCTGGACGAGGTGGTCACGCTCAAGCGCGAAGAGGGTGCCGCCCTGGCGAATGGCGGGGAGATCTATGATGCGATGCTTGAGGACTATGAGCCGGGCACCACGGGCGCGGATCTGGAAGCGATGTTCGGCGCACTGCGTCCTGCACTGACCACTTTGCGTGCAGCCATTCTGGAGCGGCCGGCCCCCAAGGGTGTTACCGGCTCATTCGACGAGATGGCCCAGCTTCAATTGAGCACGCTGCTGGCCAAAACCTTCGGGTATGACATGGGCCATGGGCGGATCGACAAGGCGGTGCATCCGTTTTCATCCGGATCAGGGACAGACGTGCGGATCACGACCCGTACGAACCCCGAGGACCCGTTCAACTGTTTCTATTCGACCATCCATGAGGTCGGTCACGCCTGCTATGAGCAGAATATCGACAATGCCTATCTGATGACTGCGCTGGGGCGCGGTGTGTCGATGGGGGTGCATGAAAGCCAAAGCCGTATCTATGAGAACCAGCTGGGCCGTAGTCGCGCCTTCACAGGCTGGCTTTATGGGCAGATGCGCGATGCGTTCGGGGATTTCGGCATCGACGGCGAGGACGCGTTTTTTGCTGCGGTGAACACGGTGTCCAAGGGCTACATCCGGACCGAGGCGGACGAGGTGCAGTACAACCTGCATGTGCTGTTGCGCTTTGATCTGGAGCGGGCGCTGATGTCCGGGGACCTTGATGTCAATGACTTGGAGGCCGCATGGAACGATCGGTTCGAGGCTGATTTCGGCTATGCCGTCGATAAGCCATCAAACGGCGTCTTGCAGGATGTGCACTGGTCCGTGGGCCTATTCGGCTATTTCCCCACCTATTCTCTGGGCAATGTCTATGCTGGGTGTCTGCACGAGGCATTGCGTGCGGCGGTGCCGGACCTTGATGCGCAACTTGCTCGAGGGGAGACGTCGGCAGCGACAACGTGGTTGCGCGATAATTTGCAAACACATGGCAGCCTGTTTGAGCCACGCGAGGTGATCGAACGCGCCAGCGGACGCGTGCCCGGACCAGAGCCGCTGTTGTCCTATCTTGAAGACAAGTTCGCGGGGATTTACGGGCTTTAACGCCAGCGCCCCTGTATTGCCACAGTGTCGGCGAAGCACTGTCGCAATGCGCGGCGATACCACTTGTGATAGTAGCAACAGGTGGATGCCATGCGGTTGGTTCTTGCTTTGGTTCTTGTTTGTTTTGGCGCTTCTGCAGTTGCAGAGCAGGGGCGCGAGCGTGCGCTTTTCGAGCATGTATTGAATGATGACAAGGCAGCCGTTCAGTCGCTAATCGACGACGCACAAGACGCTTTTTTGCGCGGTGAGTTGAGTGCGGATGATATGCGCGACCTGTTCATTGTCTTGTCACGGAGCCATCCCAAAACCACTGCCTTTGTCGACAGCTGGCTGCAGCAGGATACAGGCAATCACTATGCGCGCATCGCGCGTGCCTGGAGCCTTTGGAATGCCGCCGGTACAATCGCGTCAAGCCGCAATGGTTGGAGCTATGACGTCGCGCGCAGGATGCGGGAGCAGGGTTTGCTGCACGCCCGGTTTGCCTACGCCGCGGCGCCCGATCTGATCCCGGCCTCTGATGCAGTGATTGTAATGTATGGCTATGACAAACAGGTGGGCGATCCTGTCGCCGCTGTAAATCGTGTCATGGACAGTCATCCGAACTGGGGCACTCTGCAACGTGCATATGACTTCGTCGGGCGCTACGGAACCGAGGCGATATCCACCTTTTGCCAGGAATATGCCACTCGGATCTCGGACGAGGCGCGGACCTTGTGCCTGATGTATGGGCAGACGGTTTATGGTGACGTGAGAAATCAAGACATCGCTGAATGGCCGGATTACAACCCCGACAATCCGGACATGGTGACGGTCAGATTGCTGAACATGATGAATAATTTTGGTCACGACACAGTGTCCGAAGCTCAATTGGACTGGATTGAAAGTGCGTTCGTGAGCACGGAACCGGATCTGTATGAACTGATGGATCTGGACCGGTGGGCGAACACGTTCCAAAACCGCTTCGGCCTCTACCACAAGCGCCGCAACATGAAGAACAAGATGCGGCGGGCTCACCTTGAGCGTAGTCTTGCGTTCCTCGAAATGGACCCGCTCAACCTTCGCCTTTTGGACATGGTTGAGGATGTTCAATTCGAACTGCCGTGGATCACCGTTTTTAACTCAGATGGCAGCGCGACGACACGGCGCGTGAACAGCAACGAAAGCGATGCGGACAAGGCAGTGCGGCTTGAAGCGCTAGCCAACCAGCAGCGCGACTTCTCCGTTCGCAGGCTTCATGCAGCGCCGTACTCAAGCGAGTTTTGGCACAAATATGCGAGCGCGCACATCCAAAGCGATTTCAGTCAATACTACGCTTACGAAGACGCCAAAATAAACGCGCTTGTCTATGAAAGTGACGTTGTTCGAGGGCTCGATTTGTATCTTCTGTCAAAAACCCGGCAGGTACAGGCCTACTACGGCGCCCAAAAGGATGGTGCGACACCGCAGTGGGTCAAGGCCGCTGAAAGCGTGGACTTTGAACGGGATATTTTGTGCCCATTTGTACGCGCCGAGCGGCTGCGGGCGCATATTTGCGAGCATGACGCGGATGTGCACCCAAGCTGCGCCGAACACATTCCTTTGATGGAGGAAAGCTATGCCATCGTCGTGGACATGGCACGCGACACACCGCATTGCGACGCGGTACGCGAGGCCGAGATCGACACGCTTTGGTACACGCCGATCCCGCTGCAAGATGTTCTGCCGCCGCTGGAGTGACGATCAGCCTTCGCCGCCGTCTTCCTCTTCATCGCTTTGCTCCGCAATCCAAGCGACGCTGACCACTTCTTCGCCTTTGCCAGTGTTGAAGACGCGTACACCTCCAGCGCTGCGCGAACGGAAGCTGATGCCATCCACGGGCACGCGGATCGACTGGCCCTTGGAAGTGGCGAGCATGATCTGGTCATCCAGATCAACAGGGAAGGATGCCACGATATCGCCGCCGCGCATGGCCTTATCCATCGCTGCCACGCCAAGCCCACTGCGACCCCGGACGGGGTAGTCATGGCTGCTGCTGAGCTTGCCTGAGCCTTGCGCCGTGATCGTGAGGATCAGGTTCTCGGCCGCAGACATCTCGGCATAACGTTCCTGGCTGATTGTGGCGTTGGCGTTGGCTTCTTCCTCGTCCGATGTCTCGCCATCATCGACCAATCCAGCCACAGCGCGGCGCATCTTGAGGTATGCCGACCGTTCGTCGCTGGTGGCGTCGAAGTGGCGGATGATCGACATCGATACAACGCGGTCCGATCCGCTCAGTTTGACACCACGCACCCCGACGGAGGAACGGCTGTTGAACACCCGTACGTCAGTGGCAGGGAAACGGATCGCGCGGCCCGAATTGGTGACCAGCATCACGTCGTCATCGTTTGATGCAATGCGTGCGTTGATCAGGGTTGTGTTGGCATGCTCATCTTCGAACTTCATGGCGATCTTGCCGTTGCGCATGACGTTGGTGAAGTCGGACAGCTTGTTGCGGCGCACTGTACCGGCAGAGGTGGCAAACACGACCTGAAGGTCATCCCATTCCTTTTCATCCCTGTCGACCGGCATGATCGCTGCAATGCTGACACCTTGCGGGATGGGAAGGATATTGACGATCGCCTTACCTTTGGATGTGCGGCCACCCTGCGGCAAGCGCCATGTCTTGAGCTTGTAGACCATGCCGTCGGTCGTGAAGAACAAGAGCTGCGTGTGCGTGTTGGCGACGAAGAGGGTGGTGATCACATCCTCTTCTTTGGTTTGCATGCCGCTGACACCCTTGCCGCCGCGCTTTTGGCTGCGGAAATCGGCTAGTGGAGTACGCTTGATGTAGCCGCCCGACGTCACGGTCACGACCATATCCTCGCGTTCGATCAGGTCCTCGTCTTCCATGTCGCCGGACCAATCGACGATCTCGGTGCGGCGGGGCACGGCGAACTGGTCTTTGACCTCGGTCAGCTCATGAGAGATGATGCCCATGATCCGCTCACGGCTACCAAGAATTTCAAGGTATTCCTTGATCTTAGCGGCAAGTTCTTCAAGTTCATCCGTGACTTCCTTAACGCCCAGTTGGGTGAGGCGCTGCAGGCGCAGTTCGAGGATGGCGCGGGCCTGAATTTCGGTCAAATTGTACGTGCCATCATCATGCATTTTCGACAGCGGATCATCGATAAGACGCAGATAGCCTTCGATGTCCGCTGCGGGCCAGCGCCGTTCCATAAGTTTGGCGCGCGCCTCGGCGGCGTCGGCGGATGCGCGGATGGTTGCGACCACTTCGTCCACGTTCGACACGGCGACAGCCAGACCACACAGGATATGTGAGCGGTCGCGGGCTTTGCGCAGATCGAATGCTGTGCGACGGATGACAACTTCCTCACGGAAGTCGAGGAAGGAGGTCAGGAAGCGCCGCAGCGTGAGCTGTTCGGGGCGTCCGCCGTTCAGCGCCAGCATGTTGCAGCCGAAGGACGTTTGCATGGGGGTGAAGCGGAACAGTTGGTTCAGCACGACCTCAGCGGTCGCATCCCGTTTAAGCTCGACCACGACACGCACGCCATTGCGGTCGGATTCGTCCTGAACGTGCGAAATGCCTTCGATCCGTTTGTCGCGCGCCGCCTCGGCGATGCGCTCGATCATCGTGGCCTTGTTCACCTGATAGGGGATCTCATCGATGATGATCGCATAGCGGTCCTTGCGCAGCTCTTCGACCCGCGTTTTTGAGCGGACAATGACGCTGCCGCGCCCTTCTAGGTAGGCTTTGCGCGCGCCGGAACGACCCAGCATGATGCCACCCGTCGGGAAGTCGGGGCCGGGCACGTAGTCGATGAGCGCCTCAGATGACAGGTCGGGGTCTTCGATCAGCGCGAGGCAGGCGTCCACCACTTCGCCCAGATTGTGGGGCGGAATGTTTGTGGCCATGCCGACGGCGATGCCGCCTGCACCGTTGACCAGCATGTTTGGGAAGCGCGATGGCAGGACGGTGGGTTCGCGGTCTTTGCCATCGTAATTGTCTTGGAAATCAACGGTATCCTTGTCGATGTCGGCAAGCACAAAAGCGGCGGGCTTGTCCATCCGCACTTCGGTGTAGCGCATGGCAGCGGGGTTGTCGCCGTCCATGGAGCCGAAGTTGCCCTGACCATCCAGCAGCGGCAGGGACATCGAGAAATCTTGCGCCATACGCACGAGGGCGTCGTAGATCGCGCTGTCGCCATGGGGGTGGTATTTACCCATCACGTCGCCCACTGGGCGCGCTGATTTGCGGTAGGATTTGTCGTGGGTGTTGCCGGTTTCGTGCATCGCATAGAGGATGCGGCGGTGCACCGGCTTCAAGCCGTCGCGCAGATCGGGGATCGCACGGGAAACGATGACCGACATGGCATAGTCCAGATAGGACGTACGCATTTCGTCTTCGATCGAGACCGAAGGGCCGTCGTAAGCTGGCCGCTCTGGCATCATTTCATCATCGTTTTCAGGAGGTTGGGGCGTGTCGTTCACGTTAATCTGCTCGTTCTGTCGCGTGCGCTATATATTGAGGTGCAGTCTATCAGAAAGCGCAGATAGGGTGCAATGGGGCGGAAGCCATGCTTGTTAGCAGTCTGCCGCAACCGGTGCTAAAATATTGTTTTCATTGAAAATTAATCAGTGATCGGTTCTGCTGGTCCCAGAGCAGAAAAAAGGAGGCCAAAAATGGCGGATACGGAAACCGAGTTAATGTTGAAAGGATATGGTCTGACGACTGCCGAAATATTCTATCACATGCCGGATTACAGGCACGTGTTGAATACCTTTGTCTGGCAGGATTATGACCTTGCCCCAGACCATCCACGCCTGTTCAAGTTCATCGATTTCTGGAAGGCGGAGATTGAGGGCGCATTGCATTCCGTGCGCTTCACCCATCGCAAGATG
>NZ_JBYNDP010000051.1:6882-25571 GCF_059783535.1 Tateyamaria sp.
GAAGGCGGAGATTGAGGGCGCATTGCATTCCGTGCGCTTCACCCATCGCAAGATGGTCGCGCCGGGAGAGTGGCGCAATGTGACGGGCGAGTTCACGGTGCATTGATGTGTTACCGTCCCGTACGGTGCGATGAAACGGGATGCAATTTAATGAAACTGCATATTTTGAACCGCAAACTGCGTATTTTGCCGAGATGGTTTTGGGCTCAATTTGAGGGCATTTCGCGAAAGTGCGTGTTTTCGGGGTGAAATCGCGTATTTCACTGCCCAACCATGATTGGTGAGATGCTTTGCTCCGTTAGCCCTTGCCGGTTTTAGCCGGTCGGGCGCATTCTTTGATGAGCAAATTCGCCCGCTGACCAGACCCAGTAGATGGTGCGCCTAAGCTGAACAGGATGCTCCACCCAGCACGCAGAACTTGGCGCAGTGAGGGTGGTTGAGCGAAACGTCCGCCTCGGCTTGTTCCAGTGTCTCGCCCATTTCGAATTGCGGGTCGTAAGGCAGGAGTGTGCAAGCCAGAACCGCCGGTTTCGCGGCCCCTTTGCGTTTCACGACCATCCGGGACGAAGAACACATCACGGCATCGGGATGTTTGTTCAGGATGCCCCAGCAGGCGGTCGTAATCTCGGGCACTTCGACCTGAGCGTCCATTTCGGGAAACAGCACTGTCATGCCTGGGTTTTGCGCGTCGATGTCCCAACCATGCTTGGCATAAAGCGCAGCGTATCCTGCGCGCGCCTCGGCCTCGCTTTCGGCCATTTCGATCCGGCCGGCAACGGCCAGCCGCGCCCCGATGGACGATAGCCAATCCACCCCGCGCAGAGTTTTGGCAAAGGTGCCGACGCCGCGTTCCGTGTCGTGGATAGCGGCGGCGTGGTGGTCGAGAGAAATGCGGAATGTCAGTTTGTCGCCATAGGCTTCGACCAGCGGCACGATGCCCGCCTTGACCTTGGGGCGCATCATCGGGGCCATCGCGTTGGTGAGGATCAGCACCTCGTATCCACGTTTGAGTGACCGTTCGACCATGTCGAGGAAGGCGGGGTTCATGAAGGGTTCACCGCCGGTAAAGCCGATCTCGCGCACGTTCCAATTGCGGTCTTCAAGCTGGTCGAGATAGCCTGAAACCTCGTCCGCGGTCATGTATTCCAGCGCGTCGTTGGTGGGTGAGCTTTCGATATAGCAGTTAGCACAGGCAATGTTGCAAAGCGTACCGGTGTTGAACCACAGGGTTTCAGGATGCGTCAACGCCACCTTTGCCCGTTCTTCGCCCTTGGCTGTGACATCCGGGTCCTGGAATTTACCCAGGTTTGCCAAGTCTTTCATGTCGCCTGTTCCGTTTCTTGTGCGGTCTGCACCGTAGAGGTATGCCGGACTGTCGCAAGGTGAAAGCGCACTGTGCCCCTTTGACAGCTTTGTGATAGAAATATGCGACCGTACGATGCAGGTGCAGCATCGGGCGTTGAGTATCTGTTTGAATCTGCTAGTGGTAGCGCAAACATTTTCTGGGCATGCAAGAGGGAGCCTTGCCATGGTATCGCGCGTTATCCCGGTTGATCCGTTTGATCTGGTGATCTTTGGTGGGACAGGTGACCTTGCGCGCCGCAAGATCTTGCCGGGTTTGTTCCGTCGTTTCTGTGCGGGGCAGATGCCCAAGGCGGCGCGAGTGATCGGAGCCGCGCGTGGCGATATGGACAGTGCGGCCTACCGTGATTTCGTGGCGGAGGCGATTGCCGAGTTTGGTGGCGAACGCAGCTGTGAGGAAGGCACGCTTGCCGGTTTTCTGGAGCGGATGGAATTTGTGACCATCGATGCACGGGGCGACAAGGGCTGGGATGAACTGGCCAAGCTTGTCCGTCCGGATGTCGTCCGCGCATATTACTTTTCTGTCGGTCCCAGCCTGTTTGCTGACTTGGCCCATCGGTTGAATGCCCATGGGCTGACGGATGCAGACAGCCGGATCGTGGTGGAAAAACCCTTTGGTCGCGACCTGCCGTCGGCGCAGGCGCTGAACAAGGATCTGGCGATGCATTTCGATGAAAGCCAGATTTACCGGATCGACCATTACCTGGGCAAAGAGACGGTGCAGAACCTTATGGCTGTTCGCTTTGGCAACATGCTGTTCGAGCCGCTGTGGAACAGCCAGTATGTGGACCACATCCAGATCACCGTAGCCGAGACGGTCGGTGTGGGCGGCCGGGGCGAGTATTATGACAAGTCAGGCGCGATGCGAGACATGGTCCAGAACCACCTGATGCAACTTCTGTGTCTGATCGCGATGGAGCCGCCGTCAAAGTTCGATCCGGACGCTGTCCGCGACGAAAAGCTGAAAGTGATCCGCGCCTTGGACGATGTTCAGCCGCATCATATCGTGCGTGGGCAGTACGAGGCATCAGAGGACGAGCCCGGATATCGCGAGGCTGTAGGCGATCTGCGGTCACGCACCGAAAGCTATATCGCCATGAAGGTTGGGATTTCGAACTGGCGGTGGGCGGGCACGCCGTTTTACCTGCGCACAGGCAAGATGCTGAAGGCGCGGTCCAGCGAGATCACGGTGGTGTTCAAGGAGCTGAACCACTCGATCTTTGGCGAGCAGTCCGATCATCGCAATGTCTTGTCGATCCGGTTGCAGCCGAACGAGGGGATTACGCTGGGCGTGACGATCAAGGAACCCGGTCCGGGGGGCATGCGGTTGGTTGATGTGCCTCTGGATATGTCCTTTGCCGACGCTCTAGGGGCGGATGGCGCGGACCAGACAGATGCTTATGAACGTTTGATCATGGACGTGATCCGTGGCAACCAGACCCTGTTCATGCGTGGGGACGAGGTTGAGGCCGCCTGGGCCTGGACCGATCCCATCATCAACGGGTGGGAAGGGCGTGGGGAAGTGCCAAAGACCTATGATGCGGGCAGCGAAGGACCGGTCGACGCCGTGCAGCTTCTGGCCCGCGACACCAGAGTTTGGAGAAAGGTGGCCCCATGAATATCGTCGAATACCCGGATCGTGACCTACTGGCCATGGGATTGGCCGATGCACTGGCGAGCGAGTTGAAGAACTGTCTGCTGGTGCATCCCTCCGCTTCGTTTGTTGTGCCGGGTGGAACGACGCCGGGTCCGATCTTTGACAGCCTATGCGCCGCCGATCTGGACTGGTCCCGTGTCAATGTCATGCTCAGTGACGAACGCTGGGTGCCGGAGGATCATGACCGATCGAATGCGAAACTGTTGAAGGATCGTCTGTTCCAGAGCCGCGCGGCAGAGGCGAAATTTGTGCCCTTCTATCGGGAAGGGGAAACGCCGGAACAGGCTTCCCCCGTCTTGTCAGAACAATTGGCGGACCAGATGCCAATCTCGCTTTTGATGTTGGGCATGGGGGCGGATATGCATACGGCGTCTCTTTTCCCCGACGCGGTTGGGTTGGAGGCGATGCTGGCCGATGACGCGCCCTTGGTTGTCCCGGTGTCGGTCGCCGGGCAGGAGCCTCGGATTTCGTTTTCGGGTCCAGCTTTGGCCGGTGCGATGGCGAAACACCTTGTGATCTATGGCTCTGAAAAGCGAGTGGCGCTAGAGCGCGCAGAGGGGCTCGACCCGGTTGAGGCGCCGATCAAAGTTGTTATGAGCGGCCTGACGGTGCACTGGGCGGAGTAAGAGACATGTGGGACGCTTTGAAGGCCAAGGCGAAGGCCGCATCTGGCCGCGCCATTCTGGACCTGTTCGATGATGCGCGTGCGGATGCCTTTGCGGTGCAAACACAGCACATGCGGTTCGATTATTCCAAGACAAATATCGATGCTGAGACACGCGATATGCTGCTGGAATTGGTCAGCGCGGCGGGTGTTGCAGAACGGCGCGACGCGATGTTCTCCGGCGAAAAGATCAATGAGACCGAGGGGCGGGCGGTTCTGCACACTGCCTTGCGCAATCTGGATGGTGGGCCCGTTCTGGTGGATGGCAAGGATGTCATGCCGGGCGTTCTGGAGACGCTGGACCGGATGGAGAGTTATGCCAACGAGATCCGTGGCAGTGCCATCACTGATGTCGTGAATATCGGGATCGGTGGGTCCGACTTGGGGCCGGCCATGGCTGTGCAGGCCCTGTCGCCTTATCACGACGGGCCGCGCTGCCATTTCGTGTCGAATGTTGATGGCGCGCATATTGCCGACACACTGCGCGGGCTGGACGCGAAAACGACGTTGGTGATTGTCGCCTCCAAGACATTCACCACGATCGAGACGATGACAAATGCTCGGACTGCGCGGGCGTGGGTTTTGGATCATGGGGGTGATCCGTCTGCGCAGTTTGCCGCCTTGTCGACAAATCTGGAAAAGACATCCGAGTTCGGGATTCCGGCAGAGCGCGTCTTTGGCTTCGAGGATTGGGTTGGCGGCCGCTACTCCATGTGGGGGCCAATTGGGTTGAGCTTGATGATGGCGGTCGGGCCGGACGGGTTCAGAGCCTTCCTGCGCGGTGGTCAGGACATGGACACGCATTTCCGTGCCGCTGAGGGCGCGGAGAACATGCCATTGATGCTCGCCCTTGTGGGCATCTGGCATCGGCAGGTGCTGGGTCATGCGTCGCGCGCTGTTCTGCCCTATGATCAGCGGCTGGGGCAACTTCCAGCTTACTTCCAGCAGCTTGAGATGGAGTCGAACGGCAAGTCGGCGACCATGGATGGCAATGCTGTCCCGGTTGAAAGTGGCCCGGTTGTCTGGGGCGCGCCAGGGACCAATGGGCAGCACGCGTTTTATCAGCTGATCCACCAGGGCACGTCCGTCATTCCATGCGAGTTCATGGTCGCCTGTGCAGGGCATGAACCCGAGCTGCGCCATCATCACGACCTGCTGGTGGCCAATTGCCTTGCACAGTCAGAGGCTTTGATGCGCGGACGGACATCGCACGAGGCGCGTGCGAAGATCGCGGACAAGTTTGACGGGGATGAGTTGGAACGTCAGGCCGCGCACCGGGTGTTTGCCGGAAACAGACCTTCTACAACGCTGATTTACCCCAAGCTGGATCCGTTCACCCTGGGGCAGATCGTGGCGTTGTATGAGCATCGCGTGTTTGTCGAGGGGGTCATTCTGGGCATCAATTCCTATGATCAATGGGGCGTCGAGTTGGGCAAGGAACTTGCGACAGCTCTGCAGCCGATTGTCGAAGGTGTGGCGCCTGCGGATGACAAGGACGGGTCCACTCGAGCCTTGGTCTCCTACTTGCACGCGCACCGTTAGAAGTGGTTGCAAGAGGCGGGCCTGAAGCCAAATGCGGTCCATTTTCCGTGGATCTGGGCTACAAAATATTCAATTCAGGATTGTATTTTCGAAAAAAAGTACAGCGATCCGACCAGTTTTGGGCGATTATTCGCTCAAAACCACAACGGTCAGGAATGTCTGACCTGACCCGAGGTTGTGTTTGCGTGCAATAATGTTGCGCAGGGCGCGCCGTATTTTGCGCTCTGTTTCTTTAACATGCACCGGAGGCCAATATTATGGCTGGCACACAACACGGGCTGACACGGCTCGATCAACTTTTCAAAACGTGTATTCATGGCAAAGGACCTTCAAGACCATTTGCCCAGACGCTGGGGCGCGTGCTTCCTGCGAACCCTGTTCACATCAAGAACATTACCCATGCACATGTGATTGCAGCTCTGGATGAGCTCGCGCAATCCATGGGGGCGACCCATAACGAAGATGGGCATGCGGATGCGGGCATGACCTTTCTCGGGCAATTCGTGGATCACGACATCACCCTTGATGCGACATCGGCCCTTGGTTCGCGCATTGATCCCTCGACGATCCCGAATGTGCGAACGCCGAGCCTGGATCTGGACTGCGTCTATGGCGCGGGACCGGAGGCGTCGCCGCATCTCTATGGTGAGGGCGAGGCGGAGCAGTTTCTTGTCTTTGGGCGGAAGGACAATCCGCGTGACCTGGCCCGGACCTGTGCAGGCAAGGCACTGATTGGCGATCCGCGCAACGATGAGAACATCATCGTGGCGCAGGTGCAGGCGATTTTCATCGAGCTGCACAACATCCTGATGAGCAAGCGTGCTGAAGATGGCGATGATGCGAAAGACATCAAGGCTTGTGCGCATGAGGGTCTGCCGAAACACATTTGGCATGACCATGTCAGCCCGAAACTGACCAGTTTCGAAGAAGTGCGCCGCTTTATCCGGCTGCACTATCAATGGATCGTGTGGTGCGAGTTGCTGCCCGCCTTCATCCAGCAGGAATGCCTGGACTGGGCGCTGGAAAACCATGCCTTTGGGTGGGATGCGCCGGTTATGCCGGTTGAATTCACCGGCGCTGGGTATCGTTTTGGCCACGCGACAACGCAGTTTGAATATGCGCTGACGGATGGCGCCGATCCAAAGGGTCTGTTTGCCACGTTGGGCTTTGGACGTCGTCCGGTTGAGGGGAACCTCGACTATGCGATGTTCTTTGAAATGAATGGCGACGTGTCTTCGCAAAAGGCGCGACCGGTTGGTCCAAAGTTGGGGACGCCCTTGCTCAACCTTCCCTTTGTCCACGCGCCGATCGAGCTGGCGGATATCGAGGAAACGCTGACGCTGGATCAGTCCCGCAATCTGGCCCTGCGCAATATGGTGCGTGACCGCTATACCTATCAACTTGCCAGCGGTCAGCAGTTGGCGGCGCATCTGGGCACCCACGTCATTGACCCGCCAGCGATCCTCAAGGCAAAGGGCATCACCAAGACACCGCTTTGGTTCTACTGCCTGCAAGAGGCGGAAGAGAAAGGTCATGGCAAGCTGACCGGGGCAGGGGGGCGTCTGGTGGCTTCCGTATTTGCCAACCTGCTCAAGCGTGACTCCACAACGTTCCTGCACGTGCCTCATTTCAAACCGTGGCACGGGTTCAAGGGACAGCCGAGCGTTATGGCGGGACTGATCGCTTACGTTGAAGCGCATCGCGGGCATATTGCCCACGCCAAGGACCTGCAATGCGGCTGACCAAGGTTTAACCTGGGGGGCAGGGGCCGGCGTCCGCGCTGGCCCTTGTCTTTTTTGGTTTTGCCTTTGCGTCACCTCCTGCACGCCGTGCTTGCATGGCTCGCCGCCCCTTGGCAGGGTTGACGCAAGGGAGGAACGCGCGGGGCCGGGGAGGGCCGCGCAGGCAAGGCGTTGCTCTGACAGGAAAAACGGGAGCCGCCGATGCTTGGCCAAATGATGAACTACCCCCTGACCATCTCTTCGCTGGTCGATCACGCGGCGCGGTATCACGGGGACACAGCCATTACGTCTGTGAACACCGCCGGTGGCGTGGAAGAGACAACATGGGGGCAGGTTGGGGCCAATGCCCATCGGCTGGGTGACGCGCTGCTGAAGCTGGGGCTCGAGCCGCATGCCCGCTGTGCCACCATTGCGTGGAACAACCGGCGGCATCTTGAGATCTACTTTGGCGTTTCCGGCGCCGGTCTGGTCTGCCACACGATCAATCCGCGCCTGTTTCCCGAACAGCTGATCTACATCATCAACCATGCTGAAGACCGGGTGTTGTTCATCGACCGTACCTTTGTGCCGCTGGTCAAAGCGATCCGCGACAAGATTCCGGGCGTGAAGCATGTGGTGCTGATGGAAGGCCGCGATGACTCGGCTGCGGAAGAGATTGAAGGGTTGGAGTTCTACGACGAGTTGGTTGCCACCGGCTCGCCGGATTTCGAGTGGCCCGAATTCGATGAGAACACGGCGTCGTCGCTGTGCTATACCTCCGGAACCACGGGGAACCCGAAGGGCGTTTTGTATTCCCATCGTTCGACTGTCTTGCACGCTTTTGCGTCCAACACGCCGGATTGCATCGGATTTTCGGCGCGCGACGTGGTGCTGCCCGTCGTACCGATGTTCCATGTGAATGCGTGGGGCACACCCTATGCCTGTGCGCAAGTGGGCGCGCGGATGGTGTTGCCGGGGCCAGGGCTCGATGGGCCGTCGCTGGTGAAGCTGATTGACGGATGCAAGGTGTCGATTGCCCTTGGCGTGCCCACGATTTGGCTGGGGCTCTTGGGTGAGGCGGAGGCGTCGGGCTCGCAACTGACGTCCCTCAAGCGCACGGTTGTCGGCGGCTCGGCCTGTCCGCCATCGATGATTGCCGCGTTCCGCGAAAAATACGACGTGGAACTGATCCACGCCTGGGGCATGACCGAGATGTCGCCGCTCGGCTCGTCCAACCAGCCGCTGGCCAAACATGCGGACTTGCCAATCGACGCCCAGCACAAGCTGCGCGAGAACCAGGGCCGCGCACCCTGGGGTGTCGAATTGGAAATCATGGATGATGACGGCAATCCGCTGCCCCATGACGGAGAGGCGCAGGGTGCTTTGATGGTGCGGGGGCATTGGATTCTGGACAGCTACTTCCTGAAGTCGCGTGACGAGACACTGACAGATGGCTGGTTCGATACGGGTGACGTGGCGACGATGGACGCTGATGGGTATCTGTCGATCAAGGATCGGTCCAAGGACATCATCAAGTCAGGGGGCGAGTGGATTTCATCCGTCGATCTGGAAAACATCGCCATCGCGCATCCGGCCCTGGCCGACGCTGCAGTGATTGGGGCGCGGCACGAAAAGTGGGACGAGCGGCCTGTTTTGGTCGCCGTTGCAGCCGAAGGGCAATCGCCCAGTGAAGCGGAAGTTCTGGCCGTTTTCGAAGGCAAGATCGCCAAGTGGCAGGTGCCGGACAAGGTGGTCTTTACCGATGTGCTGCCGCGCAATGCGACGGGCAAGGTGCTCAAGCGGAACCTGCGGGATGAGTTCGGCGAGGTGCTGATCGGCTGATCAGCGGTTTCGCCGGGCCCAGCCGGTGGTTGCGACCGCACCATTTTCGAATTTTTGGTAGTTTCGGTCGAGGGCGACGCCATAGCTATCGATATTGACTGTTCCCTTTTCATGTAGGGTAACTGGAGCAACGCGGTCCTTATGCACGGTATAATGCCAGATGCCGTCCTTGAAGGTTCGGTTGCGAATGAAGGTGCGTGTGCCGTAACGAGAGTGCTTTTCCGTGTATCGGCATGCGCCGGGCGTCATGCTGCAATCGTGCGGGGTGAAGGTGACCGTTCCGCTGGGCACGCGCGCCTTGACTGTATTGCCCATACGGTCTGACCATGAGGTAACTTTGACCGGCTCGTCTTGGCTGGCGTCGCGGGTGTAGCGAAATTTGAAGAGTTGGCCGTTCTGGCCCATGAATTTCACCTTGGCGTTCCCGTTATGCGCGCGCCAGGTGAAGGTTGCGCCGTTTGGGAGTGTGCCCATGTCGTAGACAGGTTGCGCCGTGGCCGGGAGTGCGAGGCTCATTGCGATGGCGGCGATTGCAAAGAGGTGGCGGGACAATTGATCAATCCTTGAGGTGGTTCTGGCGGGCTGGGCCGCGGTATTTTTCTGTCAGCTTTTCATCGACTTCTGACCCGTCCTTGAGGTGGATCAGTATACCTTTGCCGTTTGAGGCGCCGCGCATGGCCTTGATCTCGTCTTCGGACCGTGTGGTGCGTTGCGACATGCGCAGACCCCAGTCGTGGAGGTGGCTTAACAGCTTCGACTCTATGTCGCGGTGGTGGTCCGTTTTTGCCAGATCGTGCAGCTCGTCCGGATCCATTTTGAGATCAAACAGCATGTTGCGCAGGCCGAGGGCCGCGCAGTGCATCAGTTTGTATCGTCCGTCGAACACCATGAAGAGGCGGCAGTCTCTCGGCTCTAGCCCCAATTTCACAGCAACTGGTGTTGCAGAGAAATCGTATTCAGAAATCACGTAATCCCGCCAATCCGGCGTTTCGCCGTGCAACCACGGCAGCAGGCTGCGGCCTTCGATGATGTGATCGGGCGCGGAGCCGCCCGCCGCTTCAACGAAGGTTGCGGCGAGGTCGATGGATTCGACCAGCGCATCGCAAGTGGTGCCGCGCGTGCTGTTTGCTGGTTCGCGCGGGTCGTAGATGATCATGGGCACCTTGACCGAAGGGTCGTGGAACAGGTTCTTCTCGCCCAGCCAGTGATCACCCAAATAGTCGCCGTGGTCTGAGGTCAGCACAATCATGGTGCTGCCCATCTTGCCCGTCGCTTCCAGATGATCGAGCAGGTGACCCAATTGGTCATCGCATTGCTTGATCAGGCCCATATAGGCCGGGATGACCTTGGCGCGGACCTCTTCATCTTGAAAGGCGCGACCCACTGGACCGTTCATGAAGGTGTCAAAAACCGGATGGGCATTGACCTGTTCGACCTCGGCGCGGTTGGCGACGGGTACGTGGTTGGGGCCGTACATGTCGTGGTAGGGCGCGGGCACGATGTACGGCCAATGTGGTTTGATGTAGCTCAGATGCGCGCACCAAGGCCCCTTGGCCTGGTCGATGAAACGGATGGCTTCCGATGTGAGCCAGGGCGTTTCGCTGTCTTCCTCGCTGATGTTGGCGGGCAAGTCCGTGTTTTCAAAGAACCAGCCCGACGCGATCTGCCCGTCCTTTACGCTGGCATTGGCGTAGTCGGCCCACGGATTTGTTCCGTCATATCCTTTGGACTTGAGGTATTCGTTGTAAGGACTTCGTCTTTCATCATAAAAGCCGTCTGGACCTTCGGCCCAAAGCCCGTCGTCGCGCACCCATGGATCGAACCCGCATTCGGATGTGCGCACCCCGATCACGCTGTCGGCATCCAGTCCAAGACGCTCCATGCCCTCGGCATCAACGGTCATATGTGTCTTGCCGATCAGATGGCAGGACGTGCCGATCTTGCGTAGGTGGTCGCCCAAAGTATGTTCGCCTACCCGCAGGGGAAAGCCGTTCCAGTGCGCACCGTGAGACGACGCATAGCGACCAGTATAGAAGCACATCCGTGAGCCGCCGCAGATCGGGGATTGCACATAGGCATTGGTAAACCGCACACCCATTGCCGCCACGCGGTCGAAGTTGGGCGTGTGCAAATGTGGATGCCCTGCGCAGCTGAGGTAGTCGAACCGCAGCTGGTCATACATCACAAACAGAATGTTCAAGATCGGTCAGTCCCCGAGGCTTTGCAGCCGTTCCCGTACGGCCATGACCGAAGAGTATGTGGAGACGGAGTAGGGCACAAGGAAGGTCAGAGCGCATTTCAGCCACGCGACGGCGTCCATCTGGCCGGTGGCGATGCGGTCACCATGGTTGATCACTGCAATGACGATGCCGACCACAAGGGCAATCTTCGTGGCGCGTCGCACGACTGTGCGATCGATTGCGATTTGCCATGTGTTGACGTGTGGCACCGTGCGCATCTCCTCTTTGCGCCAAATTGGACCAAACGGTTCCTAAATCAAGTCTGCACTTTCATGTGCACGCGATAGTGATCTTTGGCAGAGGCAGGCGGGTCACCCGCCTGCCACCCATTGTCAGCCTTGATGATAAAGGAAGGCTGCATTTGTGCCGCCGTTCTGACCCGCTGCTATCGCGATATTCAGATGCGCCATCGCCTCAAGGTGACGGCTGACCTGCAGCGAGCCGGTCACCACTGGATGCAGACCAAGACCCCCGGCAAGGGTTTTCACGGTCTCGACCGCCTGGGCATCATCACCTGCGATGAATGCTGTGGCTGCGACACCATCCCGATCCAACCCTTGTGCGGACATGATGTCGGCAAAGATCGTGTTGAAGGCCTTGACCACCCGCGCCTTGGGTAGCCAGCCCTGCACGGTTTCACCGGCGGATTTTGTTTGGCCCAGCAGCAGGGGGCTCCAGTCGTCGTTCAATGGGTTGGTTGCATCGATCACGATGCGGTCGCGTATGACTTCCGCCAATGCGGCCAGCGTGTCCTGCGCTGCGGTATAGGGTACGGCGAGGATAACGATGTCGCTGTCCCAGCAGGCTTGCTCATGGCTGACTTCCCCGTGATCCGGCCTGCGACTGCCGAGGAGGACCTTGTGTCCTGCCGTCCGCATGAGACGTGCGAGGGCCTGGCCCACAGCACCTGTTCCTATGATTCCGATGTTCATTTTGCGCTCCTGTGTTTGTTGCTTTGTCAGGAAAGCGAATATGGTATACGTTGGCAATTAGGTACCTTTAGGGAACTACTGCTGTATGAACAACCAAGACACACCGGATGCGTTCCTTATGGCCTGCCCATCGCGGCAGTTCTTTGCCAGATTGGCCGAGAAATGGGCCTTGCTGGCCATTGTTGCCCTTGCCGATGGGCCGGAACGCTTTGGCGCGCTGCGGCGACGTTTGGACGGGGTGACGCAGAAAATGCTGACCCAGACATTGCGCAAGCTGGAGGCCGACGGCTTGGTGCACCGTGAGCTGTTCGACGAGATGCCCCTGCGCGTTGAATACAGCCTGACGGACCGTGGCTCGGACCTGTTGCCACATATCCGGGCTCTCAAGGCGTGGGCCGAAGCCAACTATCCCGAAGGGTAAGGGTCTGGAGCGGGTAACGGGAATCGAACCCGTAACTTAAGCTTGGGAAGCTCGCGTGATACCTTTTCACCATACCCGCGCTCTGGGCGTTTGGGATATGCCCGGGCTGGCGTGGCGTCAAGCGGGTTTGCGTGCGCTGTAGATGTGGATACAGGCAGGGATGCGCACGCCTTTATCGGTGTCAAATTGCGCGACGGCATCTGCCACGGCGGATTGGACCTGTTGGGTTGCTTCAGGGCTTGCACCGTGGTGGCGCACGGCCGCTTCGGCTGGCCCGATCTGCATCATCAGCGCCGCGGTTTCGGGCACATCGCCCGCCGATGTCAGGTCGACCGACACTGTTTCAACGTCCGTGTTGCTTAGTCCTGCCTGCGCCATTTGCTCCAGTATCCGGGGGCTATCCTCGAACGCGAAGGGGCCGGGCAACGTGCGGTCCGTCTTGGGCATTGGGCCCAGCACGCTGGCTGCCGCCTTAGCCGGCACCATGAAATACGGGTTCTGCGGCGCGGGACCCCATGCGGCAAATGTCATGCGCCCACCCGGGGCAAGCGCCGAATTCAGGTTGGCCAGCGCCGCCACCGTGTCGTCAAAGAACATGACGCCAAAACGGGAGATCATCGCGTCGAAGAATGTGTCGAACCGGTGTGTCTGAGCGTCCGCCTTCAGAAGTGCCGCGTTCTTCATGTCTGGCAGCCGTGCCGCTGCCAGATTCAGCATCGTTTCGGAGATATCGAGTCCGGTCACATGGCCCTGGTCGCCCACCTCACGTGCTGCGGCCACGACACTGACACCCGTACCGCAACCGATGTCCAGCACCTGCTCACCGGGCCGAAGGGCGGCTTGGTCCAGAACAAGATCGAGCACCGGGGCAAGCAGCTTGTCCATCTGCATCTGCTGCGTGACCCATTTCGGACCGGCGGCATCCGTCCAGAACTCTTCCTGCTCCGCGTTGCTCATGCGCGTCTCCGGCGACGGCGCCCGCCTTCGGTGTCGCCACCGGTGTTGAAGCTCACATCGGGCAGATCGACGATCCCGTTCAGGATTGGGAACGGGTCGGCCGAATTGGGGATGGCGGACGCATTTACGAAGTGTTCCTGAAAGCGGGGTTCGATCGCGGTTTCGATCTTGTGAATGCGGCGCACAGTCTCTTCGATCTCGGCCCGTGCGTCGCGATTGAGCAGGGCGATGCGTGCGCCGGTGCCTGCGGCGTTGCCTGCTGATGTGACCTTGTCCAAGGGTGCGTCCGGGATCATGCCCAAAACCATGGCGTGCTTGGACGAGATATGCGCACCAAAGGCTCCGGCCAGCACGATGCGGTCGACACTGTCCACGCCAAACTTGTCCATCAATAGGCGCGCGCCGGAATAGAGCGCGGCCTTTGCCATCTGGATGGCGCGGATATCGGGGTTGGTGATGGTGATCCTTGGCCCACCCACGGCGCTGCCATCGTGCAGGACATATGCGTGCGTCCGTCCGTCAACGACACTGCGCTCGGACCCGGTTTGGTCAGCGCTGCCAATCAGGCCGGAGGCGTCAAGCAGACCGGCAAGGCGCATTTCGGCAATTGCCTCGATGATGCCGGACCCACAGATACCGGTAATGCCTGTAGCCGCGGCGGCTGCATCGAACCCGTCTTCGTCGGACCACAGGTCCACCCCGATGATCCGAAAGCGTGGTTCTTTGGTAACCGGATCGATTTCGACCCGCTCAATCGCTCCGGGGGCTGCCCGCTGCCCCGCGCTGATCTGCGCCCCTTCGAAGGCAGGGCCGGTGGGGGACGAACAGGCGAGCACCTTGTCCTTGTTCCCGAGCAGGATTTCCGCATTGGTGCCGACATCGACCACCAACATCAGGTCGTCCGACTTGTCCGGTGCTTCGCTGAGGGCCACGGCGGCGGCATCGGCCCCAACATGCCCCGCGATACAGGGCAGCAGGTAGATGCGAGCCGAGGGGTGGATGTTCAGGTTGAGGTCATCCGCCCGCAGGCGCAGCGCATTTGACGTGGCGAGCGCAAATGGCGCTTGCCCCAATTCGAACGGGTCAATGCCCAGAAACAGGTGGTGCATGACCGGATTGCAAACGAACACCGCGTCAACGATCAGCCCCTTGTCGATCTCCGCCTCGGCTGCGATCTGGGTGAAGAGGGCGTTCATACCCTCGCGCACAGCCAGCGTCATCTCGTCCGCGCCGCCCGCGTTCATCATGCCATAGCTCACGCGGCTCATCAGATCCTCACCAAAGCGGATCTGTGGGTTCATGATGCCGGATGAAGCCACGACCTCTCCGCTGGTCAGATCGCACAGATGTGCTGCGATGGTGGTCGATCCCAGATCCACGGCCAAGCCGTACACGGCGCCCTCGTAGTAACCGGGCCAGATGTGCATGATCCGGGGCGCGTTCTCGTCATCACCCAAATGAATGGCGACGGTGACTTTCCAAGCGCCTTTGCGCAACACCGGTTGCAGGGCCTGCAGGATATGGAGATCAGCGTGTATGTTGGTGATGCCCCAATCTGCCTCGATGGCAACAACAAGCCGTTCTAGGTCGCCCGATGGGTCGTGCATGTCAGGTTCGGCCACCTCAACATAGTAGAGCTTGGTGGACGGGTTCATGACGATATCGCGCGCTTCGGCCCGTTTGCGCACAACCTGTTTGTGCACCTGGCTTTCCGGCGGCACGTCAATGACCACATCACCTTGCACAGTGGCCTGACAGCCCAGGCGGCGGCCATCGATCAGCCCGCGCTTGGATTTGTAACGCTCTTCGACCTTGTTCCATTCTGACAAGGCATCATCGGACACGGTCACACCATGCTTGGGAAACTCGCCGTAGCTGGGTGTGATCTGACACTTGGAACAAATGCCGCGCCCGCCACAGACGGAATCGAGGTCCACGCCAAGCTGCCGCGCGACGGTCAGGATGGGGGTGCCGACAGGGAAGTTGCCGCGCTTGCCGGAGGGAGTGAATACGACGAGTGGATCGGTGCTCATGAACGCCTCGGTAACCTTGCTTGCCCACACAATAGTCGGCCCGACCGCAGGGGAAAGGTGTCAAACGACATGGACCGGTTCCAAGGCGGCAGTTTGCACCTTCTTCTGGCTGAAAATACCTCGGCGGTGAGGCGCCATGCGCCGAGTGGGCTGGCCTCCTAGCACGCTATTGAGACGCGCGGGCGTGAAAGATGAAGCCCAACAGGTTCATCAATACCTGCGCCGCCAGAATGGCTGTTGAGCCCGTCGGGTCGTAGTCGGGCGCCACTTCAACCAGATCAATGCCCACGATGTCGTGTCGCTTCGCCGCCGCTTGCAGCATCTCCAGCACGTCATAATACAGAAACCCGCCATGGCTGGGCGTACCGGTGCCGGGTGCGATGGAGGGGCAGAACGCATCAATGTCTATGGTGATATAGAGCCGCGCGCCTGCGGGAATACGGTCAATCACACCTTTCGGCCCGAGCGCGCGCGCCTGACGGACGGATAGGATGTCTGACCCCAAGGCGCGTGCGTCGCCATATCCTTCCTTGGCTGTTGAGCTGACATTGCGGATGCCCACTTGCGTCAAGCCGGTGACATAGTCGCATTCCGCCGCACGCCGCATGGGATTGCCGTGCCCGTGCCGCACGCCGTGGCGCTCATCGACAAAGTCCAGATGTGCATCGATCTGCAGGATGTGGATGTCGCCTTGGCCGTCAAAGGCGCGGATACAGGGGATGTTGACCGAGTGATCGCCGCCGATGGTGACGGGCAGGGCGCCCGCAGCCAGAGCCGCGCGAACACCGGCTTGGATATTGGCGTGGGACCCTTCGGTGTCAGTGTGGATGATATCTGCATCGCCCATATCCACGATCCGCACGGTGTCCGGCAGGTATGTGGCGTCATCCTCATGGTCATAGGCCCCAGCATGACCAAAGCTGAACAAGGTGGACGCTTCTCGTACCGCCCTTGGTCCGAACCGCGCGCCGGAACGCCATTGTGTCCCGGCATCAAAAGGCGCGCCAAGAATCGCGACATCGGCGCTCAGGCTGCTCCAATCCTCAACATAGGGGCGCTTGCCAAAGGTACAGATACCCACAAAGGGCAGGTTCAGACGGCCGGTGTCGTAATCATGTGTCATGACTTTGATACATGCCCGGACGGCTGCTGTTGCCGCAAGATGCGTTTTGCAAACGTGTCAGGCCATCACGGTCAGGCTCCGCACCCGGTGTCTTGATGTCCCATGCCAAACCCAAACGACCAAGGGCGGTGATCAGCAAAAAACCAAGATCCGATTGCCCCGGTTCAACGCCAAGTCGGGCTGAGTATGGAAAGGCGCGGTGGTTGCCGTGCCAGTTCTCACCAAAGGTCACCAAACCCCAGCCAGGTAAATTGTATCCTTGCACAGGTAAGCCGCTTACCACCCAACCCTGATGGCCGCGCTTGTGAGCGAAATGGCCGATCAGCCAATGGCCGACCAGAGAAACGAAAATACGCAGGCTGACGCCCCAGAGCACCCAAGCCCATCCTCCGATTGCAAATAGTACAAGCGCTATCGGAGCATTCTGTAGCCACCATGTACGCTCCATCCAGGCATAGACCGGGCTTTGTTCCACACGATTCTCGAGTACGAAGCGCGGCGGTTTTTCCAGGTCAAAGCGGCAGCACAACTGCCACCAGGCATCTTTGAAAAACCCGGCTCTGTGCGCAGGATGGTCAGGGCAGGTGGTCTGGCGTTGATGCCAGTCACGCATGTCGTGGGTGCGGATCATACCGATGGGACCGGCCATACCAACGCAAGTGCCAAGCCAAACAAGAATGTATTCAACGAAGCGGTATGTTTTGAAACTGCGATGGATCAAAAGCCGGTGCATTCCCACCGAATGACCCGCGCCGATGGTCACTGCGGTCAGAACCAGAAACACGAGCGCCGCGTCCCACCCGGGAAAAAACAAAACACCAATTGCGCCCAAAACACCGTGCCCGGCGAGCCATAGCGCCTTTGCTACATCGACCTGGACAGTCCCTTGCATATTGCAGCTGTTCGGCAGGGCAACCACGCGTTCCGTGCTAAAGAGAGCGTCAGAATTCACGCGCACAGGTGGAAACATGGATGATAGCGTGGCGCATCGGTGTCTTCTACGCAATGGGGCTTTCCATTTTTGCAGGTCCATGAAATAGGGAAGCGTCAAACGAACCCTCCCAAGGAGACCCCCATGGAGATTCGCGAGGCGCTCACCTTCGATGATGTCCTTTTGGTTCCGGCCGCGTCCAACGTGCTGCCCACAACCGCCGATACCCGCACACGGGTCACACGCAGCATTGATTTGAACATCCCGCTGCTCAGCTCAGCTATGGACACTGTGACCGAAGGGCGTATGGCCATTGCCATGGCGCAGGCTGGCGGCATGGGGGTGGTGCACCGCAATCTGGATATTGAGGCGCAAGCCCAGGAAATCCGTCGGGTGAAACGCTTCGAGAGCGGTATCGTCTACAATCCGATCACGTTGAGCGCCAACCAAACCCTTGCCGATGCACGCGAGTTGTCCGAACGCTATGGGTTCTCTGGCTTCCCCGTTGTGGATGAAAACCGGCGCGTGGTTGGGATCGTGACCAATCGCGACATGCGCTTTGCCGAGAATGACAAGACACCAGTGTCCGTGATGATGACCACGAAAGATCTGGCCATCCTGCACGAACCCGCGGACCGTGACGAAGCGATCAGCCTTATGAAAGCGCGGCGGATTGAAAAGCTGCTGGTCACAGATGCCAAAGGCAAATTGACCGGTTTGCTGACCCTCAAGGATACTGAGAAGGCCGTACTGAACCCGACCGCCTGCAAGGATGATCTGGGGCGCCTGCGTGTGGCTGCGGCTTCGACTGTGGGCGATGCTGGATTTGAAAGATCGCAAGCGCTCGTCGATGCTGGTGTCGATATGATCGTGATTGACACGGCCCACGGTCACTCCGAAGGCGTGGCCGAAGCGGTGCGCCGGGCAAAAAACTTGTCGAACGAAGTGCAGATTGTCGCGGGCAACGTCGCTACTGGTGAGGCGACGCGCGCCCTGATCGACGCGGGTGCGGACGCTGTGAAAGTGGGGATCGGCCCGGGCTCAATCTGCACCACACGGATGGTGGCAGGCGTGGGCGTGCCTCAACTGACGGCGATTATGGACTGCGCAGCCGCGGCGGGCGATATCCCGGTCATTGCTGATGGCGGCATCAAGTTCTCAGGCGATTTTGCCAAGGCGATCGCGGCGGGTGCATCCTGTGCCATGGTGGGCAGCATGATCGCGGGGACAGACGAGTCTCCGGGCGAGGTCATTCTGTATCAGG
>NZ_JBYNDP010000189.1:0-5238 GCF_059783535.1 Tateyamaria sp.
GGTGTCTTGCTGCACACCAAATTTCTGCCTGATGTCTTGGAGAAAGCACGCGAGGACAGGATTCGGCAGCAGCACTTTGCGAACCCAAGTGAAATGTCTGGCTACTACGATGCCATTTTGGATCAGCCGTGTATGTGGACGCCGGAGTCGGTCAAATACACGGGTTGGCGACAGTTGGAAGCCCTAGGTTTGATGTCGTCTGGAGGGTGGAGGTAACAGAAAATCGGCGCGTTCAAGTCCGCTTGTCACAGCAAGTTTGATGAAATCTATAAAAAATTTTGGTAACTGTTTGTAAGTTCGTTGCCCGTACACACAAAAATGGGCCAAATAGAGCCCGAGAGCAAACCGGAAACCTCTGATTTCGAACTGAAAACAGGGGTCGCCGAAGGAATGGAACAAACAGGTGGGCGTCTGGAACTCGTATAAAATGCGTTTGCGGCGGAAGCGTCGCATTGCCCGCGCAATGCGGAAGTCCAGAGAGTTGCACAAAGTGCAGGACCGAACACAACTTATCCGGCCCAACGATCTGTTGCTGTTTTGCACATTCCGAAATGAAAGCGTGCGTCTTCCTTACTTTCTGTCCTACTACCGTGATCTTGGGGTCAATCACTTTTTCTTTGTGGACAATGACAGCACAGATGCTGGCATTGATCATCTTGTCGGGCAGGACGACATCTCGATCTGGCATACGCAAGGCAGTTACAAGTCTGCCACCTTCGGCGTGGACTGGTTGAATTGGTTGCAGCGAAAATATGCGCATGATCACTGGACGCTTATCGTCGATCCAGATGAGTTTTTTGTCTATCCATTCTGCGACACGCGCCCACTGAGAGCGTTGACAGATTGGCTAGATGCTTCATCAATCCGGTCATTTTCGGCGATGCTGTTGGATATGTACCCAAAGGGCAGGCTGGATGAACAGCCTTATTCCGCAGGTCAAAATCCGTTGGAAATTGCCAGCTGGTTCGATAGTGGCAACTACACGATTTCCAAAAATGGCAGTATGGGGAACCTTTGGATTCAAGGGGGTCCACGTGCACGGGCTTTTTTTCCTGACGAACCTGCAAAAGCACCAGCGTTGAACAAGATCCCACTGGTCAAATGGAATAGGAGATACGCCTATGCCAGCTCAACCCACATGCTTTTACCGCGCGGTCTGAACCAAGTTTATGATGAATGGGGCGGTGAGAAGGCCTCGGGCGTTCTGCTTCATGCCAAGTTCCTTGATACATTCACGGCAAAAGCCTCGGAAGAGCTTGACCGCAAGCAACACTATGCGGCCTCGGTCGAGTACAAGGCCTATGCCGCCACCCAGCGCGACGATCCAGACCTGTGGTGCAAGTGGTCCGAGAAATACATCAACTGGCGTCAGCTTGAAATTCTGGGGCTCATGTCCAAAGGAAACTGGGCGTGACCGTCGGTATCGTCATGCTTGTGCACACCGCGCTTGATCGCGCGGAACAGGCGGCGCGCTTTTGGGCGATGGGCGGGTGCCCGGTTGTTATCCACGTCGATGTGAATGTTCCGAAAAAGACATATGCAGCGTTTGCCAAGGCTCTGTCCGACGTTCCGACGATAAAATTCTCTAAACGGTTCCGGTGCGAATGGGGAACATGGAGTATTGTCGCTGCGAGCCAGGCAGCGTCCGAGCTCATGTTGAATGAGTTTGCGGATGTGCGGCATGTCTATTTAGCCTCGGGTTCATGTCTGCCTCTGCGTCCGGTCGAGGAATTGGTGGACTATCTCGCCGATCGTCCGCGCACGGACTTTATCGAAAGTGCGACGACCGCGGATGTGCCTTGGACCGTCGGTGGCCTCGACTACGAGAGGTTTACGCTCCGCTTCCCGTTTTCCTGGAAGCGTCAGCGAGTTCTGTTCGACAAATATGTCGAATTGCAACGTAAGTTGGGGATAAAGCGCAGGATACCGGCTGGCCTTGTTCCACATATGGGTAGCCAGTGGTGGTGTCTGACACGGCAGACCCTGTCGGCGATCCTGCAAGGGCCGGATCGCAAGGAATATGACGCCTACTTCAAGCAGGTGTGGATACCTGACGAAAGCTACTACCAAACGCTTGCCCGTCAGTACGCCATTGAAATTGAAAGCAGGTCACTGACGCTGTCCAAGTTCGACTTTCAGGGCAAGCCCCACATCTTCTACGACGATCACCTGCAACTTTTGCGGCGGTCTGATTGTTTTGTCGCGCGCAAGATCTGGCCCCACGCCAACCGACTGTACGACGCATTCCTGACGGACCCTGCCGGCGCGATGAAGCGCACGGAACCCAATCCGGGCAAAATTGACCGCATTTTTGCCAAGGCGGTCGAACGAAGGACGCGCGGGAGGCCCGGCTTGTACATGCAAAGCCGGTTCCCGAACGAAGATTGGGAAAACGGCGTGACCGCAGCGCCGTATTCGGTCTTCCAGGGCTTTACCGAGATATTCGAGAACTTCGAACCGTGGCTGGCCAAAGCGACGGGCGCGCGCGTCCACGGGCATCTCTTTCACCCCGGCAAGGTCGAGTTTGCAGAAGGTCAGGCCACACTGAACGGTGCGCTTAGCAACAGTGCGAAGACGCGTGACTACAATCCGAATTCGTTTCTGGCGAACCTGATATGGAACACACGGGGCGAACGGCAATGCTTCCAATTTGGTCCCGGTGACAACCAGGATATCAATTGGCGTGTGGCCAAAGACCCCAACGCCCAGATTTCTGTCATATCGGGTGCATGGTCTGTACCCCTGTTCCGTTCGAACATGAACTTCATGGACATTCGAAAGGAAGCAGCGCGCTTGCAAAAGATCGAAAGTGATCACTTGAACGTATTGCGCTCACCATATGCCAAGGCGCGCATTCGCATCTGGACCATGGCAGAATTCGTTGAGGCACCGATGGAACCGCTTCAAGGTATTCTGGATGAAATTGGTCTGATCCATACCCGCCGCCTGTCCGAAGTACCGAAGCTTGCAAATCTCACCGGCTTTGGCCAATTCCTGCAGAACCTCAAAAACCAGGGGATGCACCCCTACCTGATGGGCGACTTTCCTGTTGCGCTGGGCCCAAAGCCTGCCCCGGACCCGGCGCGCAAACCCTACTTGGTGCGCTGATCTGATATGGCCAAATTCGACTACTTTGTCGTGTTCGCGGAGATGCGAACAGGTTCGAACTTTTTGGAAACCAATCTGAATGCGTTCGACGGACTGTCGTGTCACGGTGAGGCGTTCAATCCGTTCTTCATCGGATATCCGAAAACCGACAATGTCCTTGGCGTCACTCAGGACATGCGGGACGCAAATCCCAAAACACTGCTGCGCGAGATAAAGAAGACAACAGACCTGAGTGGTTTCCGATACTTCCATGATCATGACGTGCGCATCTTTGACAAGGTTGTGGACGATCCCAAATGCGCCAAGATCATGCTCACCCGAAACCCGGTCGACAGTTACGTCTCCTGGAAAATCGCTCAAGCGACGGGGCAATGGAAGCTGACGGATGCCAAGGCACGAAAGGATGGAAAGGCCACGTTTGTCGCCGACGAATTTGTTCAGCACCTCTCTGCATTGCAAGAGTTTCAAGTGACCGTGCTGAACCGTATGCAATCATCGGGCCAGACTGCGTTTTATTTGGCGTATGAGGATTTGCAGAGCCTTGATGTCATGAACGGCTTGGCAAAATGGCTGGGTGTCGACAGTCAATTGGACTCTTTAGACAAAAGCCTGAAGGTGCAGAATCCCAGCGCACTGGCAGACAAGGTGAGCAACTTTGGACAAATGGCCGAGGCTTTGTCGGCTGTGGACCGGTTCAACTTAGCACGAACACCCAACTTTGAACCACGGCGCGGGGCAGCCGTGCCAACCTATTTCGCCAGTCGATCGCAGCCGCTTCTGTATCTGCCAATTCGGGGTTGGCCGAATGATCCGGCATTGCGTTGGTTGCAGGCTCTCGACAAGGTCAAAGGAGTCCAACCGGAATCGAAGTTGTCCCAGAACGGTATGCGTGACTGGATGCGGGTCAACCCCGGGCACCGCAGTTTCTCTGTGCTGCGCCACCCTCTTGATCGCGCGCATGCCGTGTTCTGTCATCGTATTTTGAACACCGGACAAGGCGGATATGGCGGCATTCGGACCACTTTGGGCAAGCGTTACAAACTCGCTTTGCCTGAGGATCCCACGGACCCGTCCTACGACAAAGCGGCCCACCGGGATGCCTTTGCGGCGTTTCTTCGGTTTCTGAAGTTGAACTTGAACGGGCAAACTGCCGTGCGTGTGGATCCGGACTGGGCCAGCCAGTCGAAGACGATTGAGGGGTTTGCAGAATTTGCGCTGCCATGTCGTCTGATGCGAGCTGAAACACTGGCACAAGAGCTGGCAGAGCTCGGCGCTTCGGTCGGATTGGATGAAGTTCCCGCGCTTGAGGGGCAGACGAACGACACGCCCCACGCGCTCTCAAATATCTACGATGCGGAAATCGAGGGTCTAGCGCGCGCAGCCTACACACGCGACTACCTGATGTTCGGTTTCAAGGATTGGGAGCCGACTTAAGCGGCTTGCGCGGGTTTCGCTTCGTTCAGAATTGCAAACAACGTGCTCGAGTCGGGATTGGCGCGCAATTTGTTACAGATTGCGGCGTCGCGAAGGGTTCGCGACACCAAGGCCAATGCCTTGAGGTGTTCGACACCGGCCTCTTCAGGGGCGAACAGGGCAAAGGCAATGTCGACCGGTTGACGATCTACTGCATCGAAGTCGATCGGCTTGTCGAGCAGGACAAAGGCACCCATCACGTCCGAAATGCCGTCCAAACGTGCGTGTGGCAGCGCGACGCCATGGCCCACGCCGGTCGGCCCCAGCGCTTCACGCGCAATGAGAGACTCAACGACAAGCGCTGCATTCAGGTCATAGGCCGAATGCACGAGATCACCGATCTCGTGAAAAAGCCGTTTCTTTGACGAGGCGGAGGTCACAACTTTGACCGCCTCGGGTTTCAAAAGAGTCCCAAAGTTCATTCTGCTCTCTCGTCGGTGCGCCGTGGCACCGATCCCTTACGGGTCGATCCAGCCGATGTTCCCGTCTTCGCGACGGTAGACCACGTTCAGCCCGTCTTTTCCTTCGTTTCGGAACACCAGCACAGGGGCGCCCGCCAATTCCATTTGCATGACCGCCTCACCTACCGAAAGCGACGGAATCTTGGTTTCCATCTCGGCTACGATCATGGGTTGCAGCGTCTCGGGTTCCGAGTCG
>NZ_JBYNDP010000190.1:0-5229 GCF_059783535.1 Tateyamaria sp.
AGGCCGACACGTCTGATTTCGCCTCGAACATCTCGGACGCATAGGCGGTCAGATCAACATCCAGATCCTTCGCCAGATCATGGGCAATCGCCTTGTCTTCCTGCGTCGTTGTGGGCGAGCGGAATTCCAGCGTGTCCGACAGGATGCACGACAACATCGCGCCTTTCACGCCTGTTGGCATCTGCGCCATGTCCTTGCCAATCATCTTCCACATGATGGTCGCGGTGCAGGCCAACGGCTCAATGCGGATATCGATTGGGCCCTTTGTTTCCAAACCGCCTACCAACTTGTGGTGATCAATGATGGCCGTGATGTCGGCATCGTTGATGGCATCGGGCAGCTCGGCAGGGTTGTTGGTGTCTACGATGACAACCGGTTGGTCGGCATCCACACCGTCGATGATGCGCGGCTTGGGCAGGTCCCACTTTTTCAGAACAAAGGCAGCCTCGGTGTTGGGCTCGCCCAGGAGCACAGGTTCGGCCTGCACGCCCTTGATCTCATTCAGATACCACGCCCAGATGATGGGTGAACCGGTGGAGTCCGTATCAGGCGACTTATGGCCAAAAACGAGCGTTGTCATAGTGTGGATTCCTTTGGGAGAAGAGAATTTGGCGCCCTTATAGCAAGGTTGGCCTGCGTGTCACGGGGGCCGGTCAGAGTGCAATTGTCGCGCCTGACGATCCGTTGTATGTTGTTCGAACACAAACCAAGGAGTGCTCTGAAAATGAACAAGCTGGCCTGACTGCCCACCTGTTCCGCGCATGACATGCGCATCTTTTCAGAGGAGCGTTTTCCAATGGACAAGCCTGCCTGACCCGCATCTGCGGGGATCGTTCTGTACGCAAGTGCAGTCCCATCCAACTCAGACAGAAGGGGCACCCCATGCCCATATCCAAGAAAAAAGCCCGCAAGCCGGGCGACACCCGCACCACATCGCAACCCCGCAAGCCAGTTGCGCAGCGGCCCAGCATCAACCGACGCCCTGGCCACATCCTACAGACGCAGGTGCGTGGCGGGCGTCCACCGCGCTTCCCCGGCCGCACCGGCGGGCGATAGGGCTTGCCAACGGTCCCGTGCGTGGGGTTTCCTCGCACGGGCCAACTGCCTGGAAACACACGTGACAACCCGCGAAACAGACCTCTACCCACCCGTCAAAACCTTCCTCGAAGGGCAGGGATACGTGGTGAAGTCCGAGGTTGGGGCGGCCGATGTCGTTGCCGTCCGGGGCGGAGAACCACCGGTCATCGTCGAGTTGAAGCTGGGCTTCTCGCTTGCACTTGTGCACCAATGCATCGCCCGGCTTGGGGTCAGCGATGATGTCTACATGGCCGTTGAGCGTGGCAAGGGAAAACGCTTTCTCAAGGCGACAAAGGACATGACGCGCCTGTGCCGCCGCCTTGGCCTTGGCCTTCTCACCGTGCGTCTGTCAGACGGACTGGTACAGGTCCATTGCGATCCCGGCCCCTATGCGCCGCGCAAGAACGCTAAGCGGCAGGGGCGGTTGCTCAAGGAATTTGCCGCCCGGCAGGGCGATCCGAACGATGGGGGCCAGACCCGGGTAGGGCTAATCACCGCTTACCGTCAGGACGCGCTGAAGCTGGCACTGTTCCTGTATGAGGTCGGCGCCAGCAAGGGCGCGGACGTTGCGCGCGAAACGGGTGTGCCACGGGCCACGACGATGATGCGGGATGATCACTACGGCTGGTTCGAAAAGGTCGAAAAGGGTGTGTACGGTCTGACCCCGAAGGGCGCAGAGGCGGTAGATCGGTCCGGGGATGTACTGGGAATGTGATGGGGCTGATTGCTGAACATGTCACGCGTTGGCGGGAACCAGCGTGTCCGCCATCAGATCATCCAGAAACAAGCTGAGAAGCTGCAGCCGCCCGGACACATCCGCCTTTCGATAGAGCGCTGCGCATTGCGCCTTTACCGTGCCCTGAGCAGTGTCGCGCAGCTTTGCCATCTCCGATACGGAAAACCCCTTCAGCGCCAAAATGGCAACTGCGCGTTCTGCCTCGGTCAACTTCCATTCCTCGAACCGCGTTTCAAGCAAGTCGGAAAAAGCACCCGAGGCGATCTTCAACTGATCCGTTATCTGGTCTTCGCGCCGCATCATGCGCCGCAGTTCCGACGCCGAAAAGGCGAGTCCGAAAAACAGCGCAATTGTCACCAACGCTTCAATCACATCACTTTCGACCACAGGATTGTTCAAGCCAGGCAAGAGCAGATCAAACGTGATGTCGAAGAGGAAATAAGCGCAGCATAAGGCTTGCAGCAAAAAGAGGGTCCACAAGGTTGTGTGGCGTGTTGGCATGGTCGCATCCATAAGGTTCTGCCCGGGTCGATCTGTCCCGGGCAGCGTCTTCAAAGTGGGGTGATCTTAGCTGTCGTCGTCATCCTCGTCATCTTCAAGTTCGATTTCGGTCACAAGGCCAGTATCCATGGACACCTCGATTTCATAGCCGACGTCATCAAGCATGACTTCGGCTTCAATTTCGCCGTCCTCGATCTCGATTTCCTGCACGACATAGCCCATGTCGATCAGAGCTTTCCGAACATCGGCCTCTGATGTTCCAAGGGTCTGGCCGATATCAACACCGGCAATTGCAATGCCGGGCACGATCAGGGCGGCCAGAAGGGCGGGTTTTATCAGGGTGGTCATGGTCATCTCCAATATGTGTATACGTGCCGCATGTCGTGCGGCTGAAGATGATTTGCGGCGGCATCGCGCTGTTCTGAATTGGACTTTCGACCGAAATCAAACCGCATATGCCGAAGGTTTATGACGCATTGAGGCCGGATTGCTGGTCAAAAGGGGAGGCGCTCCAGCCTAAACCCACGATCTGACAATTGCTGCAACAAGCCAGACTCACCCGACAAATGCGCAGCCCCCACGGCGATGACGATATTCGCCTCTGCGCGCGCGTCGATCCGGTCCATCCAGGCCAGATTCCGTTGGACGAGCAGCTCCTCCATCATGTCGTCGAACAGAACGTCAAATTCACCTTCCGGAAGATCGACCTGACCCCGCGAAAAAACGCGCGAGAATGCAAGAAGTTCGCCATGCTTCTCATCGAAATAGCTTTCGACCGTTGTTGCGGTCGAATCCACGATGAATTGTTCCATCTGTGCGATCATCGGCAGAAACCGCACCTGTTCCTCGATCGGCTCTGATCCAAGCAGGGCGATCAAATCCTGATGGGTTTCCAATTCGACTATTGGAACGTCCGCAGCAGTGGCCCGGGCCATGACCATCTTGTCCAATCCAACCTTTCCTGCATGCAGATCAGCCATGGCGCAGGGGGCAATGCCCAGAGTAAGGGATAGGAACCATGGCTGGTACTTCGCGGCCATGAAGGGTGGAACGCCACGAGCCTGCGCCGCCTCGGACAACACAGTCCAGGTTTCGGGTGAAACAAGGTCGATCAGGCTTGGGCCATCTGACAGAAACGCGATGGATGGGTCGGTTGCGATGGCATTCAGCAGTGCAGCTTCTTCCTTGGCCGTGATCTCGACCATCAACAGGTCGGCGGTTTCAACCACCGGCCCCAACCGATCCACAATGGGTTCCATACGCTCATCGAAGATATGCATGGTGCCGACAAGGTTGATCACTTGGTCGTCCCGAACTGCACGCCAATGGTTTCCCTCGGAAAACGGCAGGCTGGTTGAAATCGCAGAAATCTCATCCCGCGCGGCATCATCCAGCGTGGGGCGCAGATCATTGCCGGTGCACGCAGCGTGCGCCGCCAACGGCACAATAAGTGATAGAGCCAACAAAAGCTGTCGAACCATCCTGCATTTCCTTTTTGCCTGCCCGCGCCGAACGCTAAGTCAGCTCCGCCGCATTGCCAAGGATGTGTCAAAAAACCTTTGCAAAATTATGGCGGCGGCACTGGTTGACTCATGCCCGAGGCTTCCTTACGTACGCAACGTTATCACTCAAATGTATTGAGTGCTAACGGCCCTCGATCGGGGGCCAAGGGAGTAACTTTGAGCCTCAAGGAGCTGCAAAGATGGCATTGAAACCGCTTCATGACCGCGTGCTTGTACGCCGCACGGAAAGCGAAGAGAAAACCGCTGGTGGGCTGATCATCCCCGACAGCGCAAAGGAAAAGCCCAGCGAAGGCGAAATCGTCTCCGCAGGCCCCGGTGCCCGTAAGGACAGCGGTGAGCTGATCGAGATGGGTGTGAAAGCCGGCGACAAGGTGCTGTTCGGCAAATGGTCCGGCACCGAAGTCACCATCGACGGCGAAGAGCTGCTGATGATGAAAGAATCCGACATCATGGGGATCATCGAGTAAGCGGCCCCGCTTCTCTGATCTCTGGACGAAACTCTCACAGGAGAATTGAATATGGCTAAGGACGTCAAATTCGACACAGATGCCCGCGGGCGCATGCTGACCGGCGTGAACATTCTGGCTGACGCCGTCAAAGTCACCCTGGGCCCCAAAGGCCGCAACGTGGTGCTGGACAAATCCTTCGGCGCACCCCGCATCACCAAGGACGGTGTATCGGTTGCCAAGGAAATCGAACTGGAAGACAAGTTCGAAAACATGGGCGCGCAAATGGTCAAAGAAGTGGCCCAGCGCACCAACGACGAAGCGGGTGACGGTACAACAACCGCAACCGTGCTGGCGCAAGCCATCGTTAAAGAGGGCATGAAATCGGTTGCCGCTGGCATGAACCCGATGGACCTCAAGCGCGGCATTGACACAGCAACAGCCAAAGTCGTCGAAGCCATCAAAGCCGCGTCGCGTGAAGTCAGCGACAGTGCCGAAGTGGCTCAGGTCGGCACCATCTCCGCCAACGGCGAAGCTGAAATCGGCCAGCAGATCGCGGACGCGATGCAGAAGGTTGGCAACGAAGGCGTCATCACTGTTGAAGAGAACAAGGGTCTGGAAACAGAGACCGATGTTGTCGAAGGTATGCAGTTCGACCGTGGCTACCTGTCGCCCTACTTCGTGACCAACGCGGACAAAATGACCGCCGAGCTCGAAGACTGCATGATCTTGCTGCACGAAAAGAAACTGTCGTCGCTGCAGCCGATGGTTCCGCTGCTCGAGTCGGTGATCCAGTCGCAAAAGCCTCTGCTGATCATCGCGGAAGATGTTGAAGGCGAAGCGCTCGCAACTCTGGTTGTGAACAAACTGCGCGGCGGCCTGAAAATCGCAGCTGTCAAAGCACCTGGTTTCGGCGACCGCCGCAAAGCCATGCTGCAGGACATCG
>NZ_JBYNDP010000052.1:0-25418 GCF_059783535.1 Tateyamaria sp.
TCTTGGCTTGACGCAGACGTTCAACTGGTTTGGTCGGTTGATCACTGCCAGCCCAAAGCGGTCATTGATCATGATTGTCCAAGTGACTGGTGTGCGGACAATACTGCCGTTCTCACATCCGCGAGCAAAGTCCGCTTTCGCTTGATAACATCAACGGTATGTTCAATGCAGGAAGTTGTCTGGCGGCACTTGCGACACAAAACGACACCCAATTTCCTAAAATAGAAAGTCGTCCTGTTTCACATCGCCAACATTCAAACCCTCAAGTAAGATACGCTCATTGTTCGAGCCGTAGATCACGCGCAATCCATCACCCGTCTGTTGGAATGTCAGGTCGCTATACCCCAAACCTGTTCCCTCAAACGAAATATGGTCTTGGCCCACATCAAAATCGGTGATCCGATCTTGTCCATCGTTGCGTTGGAAATGGAACGTATCACGTCCGCTGCCACCTGTGAGGATGTCAGCATTTTGCCCACCAGTGAGGTCATCATGACCGCTGCCGCCATCAAGTGTATCTTCACCACTTCCGCCGAACAGATCATCATTGCCCTGACCCGCCGATACGATGTCATCTCCGCTGTCACCCCAGAGCTGGTCGTGATCGTTGCCGCCGTCTAGTGTGTCGTTGCCGTCGCCACCATAGAGACTGTCACGATAGCCGTGACCTTCCAGGCGGTCGTTGCCACCATTTCCGCGCAGGGTATCGCCGTTGTTTCTCCCAATGAGTGTATTGTTGCCATTGTCACCATCCAAGTCTTGAACGGCCCATGCGTTCCAGTCGTCCAGAGTAATGCCTTCAAGCTGGATGCGCCCATTGTTACCATGATTGATTGTGAGCATACCCTGAGCCATTTGTACGGTCACGCCGCTTGGCAAGTCACCTGGATCAAGGATGGTTTCGCCGCTGATCACAATGCGGTCGTGGAGCAAGTCGAAATCGGTAATCACGTCACGACCGTCGTTTTGGTCAAACTCGAACTGATCCCGACCGTTTCCGCCCGTCAAAGTGTCGCTGTCATCGCCTCCATTGATGATGTCGTGACCATTGCCCCCGATGATTGTGTCGGCGCCTGCGCCACCGTACATCCGGTTGTTTCCGTGGTTGTCTTGGATCAGGTCAGAACCTTGCCCACCGTAAAGATGGTCATGATCACGTCCACCATCTAAAGTGTCATTCCCAGCCAGCCCATGGATCGTATCGCGTGCATCAGTGCCTGTAACACCCTCACTTGCGGATGTCCCATATCCTGGGAACAAGTTGGGATAGGCGCTAACCAAGTCGTCATTGCGGCGCAGAACGACCACATCGCCAGAGCCATACGAGATTTCCAGATCATCATCGCGATTGAGGGTAACGGTCATACCGTTCAGCAGTGCAGAAAAATCGTCCAGTTCCACACCATTGATTTCCAAGCGATCTACGCCGACAGAGAAGTCTTCTATGACATCTCGGCCGTCACCATCAGTAAAGCGGAACAGATCAACGCCAACACCACCCGTAAGTATGTCGTTGCCGCCATCGCTTCGCAGGGTGTCGTCCCCATGGCCGCCAAGGAGTGTATCTGCACCTGAACCGCCAATGATTTGATCATTGCCATTGCCGCCATCAAGGCGATCATCGCCCTCACCGCCTGATAGCAAATCTTCATCATTGCCACCGTTCAGCGTGTCAGCACCCACATCGCCAAACAGATGATCGCGTCCGTCATGGCCCGTAAGTTCGTCATCCCCGTCATCACCAAATAGACGGTTGTTATTGCCATCTCCTACCAACGTGTCGTTATAGGCGCTGCCCGCCAACCATTCGATGTTAGAAAGAACGTCGCCCTCAGCGTCGCCGCCAGAGGCATGTCCATTGCTAAGGTTGACACTAACTGCAGCCGCCGATGACGCATAACCGGCCATGTCGAAAACACCAGAGCCGCCATTGAGCGTATCGGCCCCCGCGCCACCTTCCAGAACGTCGTTATCCTGCTCGCCTAAGAGGCTGTCATTTCCAACTCCCCCAAACAGATAGTCGTCAAGGTTGCCGCCCCGCAGAGTATCGTTGCCTGCGCCGCCCTGTAGGTTGTCAAAGTCCCACGCACCGTTGAGAAAATCGTCGCCTTCGCCACCGTCAAGGAAATCGTTGCCACGTCCGCCGTTGAGCGTGTCGTCGCCTTGATCACCGTAGAGTTCATCGTTGCCGTCTTCGCCGTTAAGCGTATCTTGCCCAGAGCCGCCAATGAGACGGTCGCCGCCAGTCCCACCGTTAAGCATGTCATCATGGTCGCCACCGTTCAAATAGTCGGCGCCCTCGTCGCCATGAAGCGTATCGCGGCCTGTTCCGCCAGATAGCAGATCAGCGCCACTACCGCCGGTAAGCTGGTCGTTGCCTGCGTCACCGTTCATGATGTCTGCGCCCGATGCGCCGGAAAGCGTGTCATTGCCGTCACCGCCAAAAATCAAGTCGGCGCCCGCTCCACCCTCGATTCCGTCGTTACCTGACCCGCCTAGAAGACCGTCGCTGCCGCTGCCGCCTTCGACAGAGTCCGCACCCTGGTCACCAAAAATTGTGTCGTCCCCAGATCCACCAGATCCTGTGTCGTTCCCGCCAACCAGGATAAGCGTGTCGTCACCCGTTCCTAAGCCAACGCTGTCATTGCCTGTTCCGCCGAGATAATCGGCCCAATAAACGTCGTCCCCGCTGCCACGGCCAGTTTCGTCGTTTCCATCGGTGCCAACCGTAGAAGAATCGCCGAGATAATCGCCGAGCCCAGCACTTCCGATGCCGAAAAAGGTTTCTGAATTGTCAGCGTTGACGTCACGGTTGGCCATCCATCTGACTTGACCATCACCAAAGACGAAAGCCTCTACATCCTGAACGTGGAACACTTGGCGGTTGTCGTTGCTGACAACACGATACTGATTGGTTCCGGCTTGGACGCCGAACAATTCAAACCCAAGGTACGTTATGGTGTAATCGCTTGCATTGCCACTGAGATAAAAACGGTCTTGTCCAGCGCCACCAAGGATTTCAAAAGCACCCCGTTCCGTACCGGCGTGAATGTGGTCAGCACCTTCTCCCGCTTCTACGCGATCATCGCCGCCGCCTGCCAAGTCGATAGTGTCATTGCCACTGCCGCCAAAGATGTCATCATCCCCCCAGCCACCGAAAATGCGGTCGTGGCCCGCACCGCCGTCAATGTAATCGTCGCCACCATCGCCATACAGTGTATCGTCGCCGTTTCCTCCAACTGCGACATCATCGCCGGCATTCCCATGCAAGCGGTCATGACCTTCGCCGCCGTCTATGAAGTCGTCGCCATTTCCACCTGTAAGCGTGTCGAAGCCGAAACCGCCAAACATCAAATCGTCGCCGTCGCCACCTTCAATGCCATCATTCCCGGCCTCGCCTAGCAAGGTGTCGTCGCCGTCGCCTGCATATAGGCGGTCGTTGTTGCCACCACCAACGAGAACATCTTCACCAAGACCGCCTGTCAAAGTGTCACGGCCCTCGCCGCCGCTCAAAAGGTCATCCGACCCACTGCCAGTTAGCGCGTCATGCCCTGCATTGCCGTGGATATTCACCGCGAGTTCTGAAAGATCGCCACCGCCTGTCACGACATCCGAACCATCCGTTCCATAAAGCGTCTGGAGTCGTGACGCGACTAGATTCACTGTGACGCCGTTCGAGCCAAGCGCCACACCGACGTTGTACCCCCAGCCTCCATCAACGGCCGAGTCATCTGCATCAAAGAAAATCAGATCGTTGCCATTGCCACCATGCAACTGATCATTGCCTTGACCGCCAACAATTGTGTCATCGCCATAGCCTCCAAGAATAGTGTCCGAGCCAACTCCACCAGAAAGAAGAACAGCCGTGGTGTGATTGCTTGCTCGCAGCTCATTGTCACGATCATCACCGAACACACCGTCGAGATTTCGGAATGTTGAGTTCACGTTGGCAGATCCCATTCCGTCCATGATGTGGAGGCGTTCGGATTGGCCCGTTTCGTATTCCAGATTGAATCCGTCAGCCGTTTCTACAAACCGCCACCCGCGAGGGTCGTAACTCAAGGACACATCCCCAACGCCGCCAACAATTACGTCGCCATCCCGCTTAAAGGAAGCCAACCCATGCAGCGTGTTGCCGCCGACAATGACGTCATTGGATGTATCAGCAAAGCCGGTCCCGTCATCATAGTGCAGATCAATTTCAATAATGCCGAGGTCTTCTAGTGAAAAAAGCTCACCCTCATCACTAACGCCGTTCTGATTGACGTCCTGCCATACATTCAGTTCATCCCAAACACTGTCTTGTGCATTCAGAACGCCATCGTTGTTGCCGCCACGCGAAGCGTATCGGTCAAATGTTCCAAGCGCTTGCAAATCAGTCGCGTCAAAATCAACCCAATTGGTAAAAGCCAACTCGCTTGCCTGATCTATAATGCCGTCGCCTTCGCCGCGTGTGCCATCGGCATTGAGGTCTATGACAAGAAAGCCATCATTTGCGCCAACCCACGACGTCTGTTCATAAAATCCATCATCGTCCCAATCGAAGGTGACAGATGTGTTGTAGTTGATTTCAATGCCATCTCCATCCAGGTCCAAAATAACCGGGCCGAACTCGCCGCCTACCGATGTGTTGCCACGCCCATCAAATCCTCCGTCGTTCGGGGCACCGCCAAATTCGCCCCCTGTGGATGTATTGCCGTGCCCATCATGACCCCCGCTAGATCCTGAACCACCCGTTGACCCTCCGCGTGTTCCGTCTCCCTGGCTCCCACCGGCTGTCGCACCAGTTCCGCCTGTCTGCCCGCCACCACTTGAACCGCCGCCGCCAGACGACCCACCTTGGTCGTTGTCCTCTCCGGTTCGCCGGTCATCGCCCGAACTTGTATTGTTTCCGCCAGACGATCCATTCGACGTACTTGACCCGCCGCCACGCGTCCCGTCGCCCTGACTTCCACCCGCTGTAGCGCCGGTCCCGCCTGTTTGTCCGCCTCCCGCGTCCGGTCGTTCTGGTGTTGTGCCTGAATGATTGCCGGCCGCATCACTTTGAGTGTTTTCAGGTGGGCTAGGTATTGTGCCGGTTGTGTCGTACCAGACATCGTTGCTTGGGTCGCCGTCGTTGCCAACGTCAATGTACGTTCCATAAGACTCTGATACTACGACACCATTACGTTCATAATCACCTGTCTCGGTATAGCCGGAATCAAACTGTTCTTGATTTCCAAATGAAACAACCCCGGAAGCATTGGACACTGAAACGAAGGTATCCCCGTCTGAGGTAGGTCTTGAAGTGCCTACATCGTCGGTAGACGAATCCAAGCCTGCTAATTCGTTGGAGATTTCGACGTAAGCATTTACGTCTTTCGTCCCCGCTCCAAATCTAATACCACCAGTTCCACTGGCTGGGTCAATCGAGCCCCCAAGCATTAATCCTCTGGTGCCTTGGGAAAACACGTCTACTTTGGCGCCACCAAGTTTAACAGGCGTTTCGACTTGGCTCCAATCAGCTTCGGTGCCGTCAGAAACGATTCCCGCACCCGTAAACTCAACAAAACCTTTGCTGACGGTTACAGTTGATGAAACTTCGCCTGTACTGAAATTGTATTCTGTCCGGACCGATGTACCGCGAGGACCAGGGCCTTTGAACCCGAAAATAAAGTCAACCACTAAGTATCATTCCTGTCGTGTTTGTAATTTCGGAAAATCCATCGAAAGATCAACAATGACGTATCTCCAAAAAAAATAACTATCAATGCAAAACTTGCAAATATCCCAGGCCATCCATCCCAAGCAAAGGTGCTATCCCGGTAACTTGCAATGGCAACAACAACAACGAAGAAAGCTTTTCCCTTCCAACGCCGGGTTAGGCTTTTGAAGAGCAGATTCCAAAATTCAGTTTTCCTAGGTGGTTTCAATTCGGATCTTTCCAGAAGAGATCATAGTATGGATGTATTCGTTAACATCGGACAACGTTCAACACAACCTAAGCAGGTGCAGGTTGCATACTCTGCATCAGCCCGTTTCACAGTTTGGCTGTTGGACACTCCGATGTACCAAAAATCCATGCTGAACCTACTCTGACACAACCAACAAGTCGGTCCAACTGCGAAGCTGACATTCATACAAGTCGCAACATCCGTAACTCGGGCTCTCTGCCGACATCCATCGCGCCTAGCTTAAAGGTCGCCCCCAGCCCAATGCGGACGTTGGGTACAGGTATCCCGATGACGGCAGTGCGGGACGAAGCTGCCAGTCATCTTATACGTTAAACCATTTTTGCGTTTTCTTCATAAGCCAAACGCCTAAAATACACAGCAGTGCACCAACCAACTGAAACGGCGCAACGAACTTCAGTTCCAACCATAACGGACTTTCACAGATCGCGGATGACCAGCTTCCGTCAACCGTTTGGTAAATCACCCAATAGCACTGAAAAACTTCGCCCAGACGCGGGCCAGAATACATCAAAACCAAGCCAAGAATAACCAACATCCATCTCATAGAAACTTGCTACGTTGTTTGCGCTTCACTTGAAAGCCAAGAGCGAAGCCAAATCGGCTACTGCTGGATAGCACCGGTAGCTCTGGGCGCCTCACGGGCATCCGCTGTGATGCGCGTCGATGGCCCCAGGCAGCCCGAAGCCGACATTGGTTCTGAGCACTCTCACGAACAAGTCGTGGACATAAATACCTGTCGTATCCTGCAGCAGCGCAAAGGCCCGTTCCAGTATTCTGTTCGGGAAAAAGTAACATGAGCTCTTGCAATGCTGGGTTCATGCTTATTTAGCGCAGAACACGAAGCCGGTATTGAAGCTCGGATTGAAAAATGCCTCTGAATTATCCAAAAGAGTACCGTCAGTCCGTTGCCAATTCGACTTGAGTTGCGTTTGAGCTTTGACAAGCTAGCCACACCTCCAAGTAGCATTCACTTTACGAAGCCAAGAAATGTCAATAGCGTATGGCCGGCAGGCCAGAACCGAGGCAGGGCAAAATGAAATTCAAAATCTCAGCGAGCATTTTCTGTTTGGTTGTATCCTTTTCTAACACTGCAACGGCGGGCATCTTTGATGATATCGGTGATGTTTTCGAAGGTATCATACATCTTCCTGGCGATCTTTTCGAAGACCTGACCGGCATCGATGTAGACTGGGCCGATGACATGGACCATTTAGCAAAAGAGTTTTCGGATGAGCTGTGCGAGCTGTCCGGCGCTGACAATTGCACAATCAATGCCGGAGTCATGGTCTCACCAGATGGTGATGTTACCCTGCTGCAAGGTCCCGGTGCCCCAGTCGCAAAGCCAATCTCAGAGATCAAGGTTGAAGACCTTCCCGACTACTATCGCCGCATCAAAGCGGCCAACCTGGAAGTCGAGATTCAAATGGATAGAGCGCTCGCCAAGGACCTGGAAGGGCGATACCCGGCCGGTACGGTGAGCATCTTTCCCGACGCTGGTTTGACGGATATCCCGGTGCAGTTTCCGCAGGTCAACATTGGTAATGTCAGTCAGGGAATAGGTCTCTCCTACCAGCCCGTTTCCAGCCCTTTGGGCGACGGTGTCGGAGCAGCGGTGCACGCGGCCAATATTTACATCGGCGTTCGCAGCGCCATCCAATTGTCGCGCGAGCTGAACGATGCTGGGGCCTTGCTGCCCGCGGGGCGCACATTTGAATTCTACGCGGTTTACAGCGGGCCCGAGCTTAGGTTCATTTACCCAAAAGGCACGCCCGTGATCCATTCAGACGCCAAGAGTTACACCACGTTCGGCCCGTTTGTAGTTCCAGGTACAAATGTCGAGCGGGCAGAAGAAGAAGGTGGCTCATGCTCTGAAACGCCATCCGGTACGATCTGTTCGTTCAAAAGCGGCCCGATATTCATTGATTACGGCGCCGGAGTTTACGGTGTTCGCCACAGACAACCGCCAGACCGTGGCGACCTATCCCATTGTCGTGGGCGCTCGCCCTGTGTTCCGCGAGCCTACCCGTGAACCATCGGATTTGCATTTTAAGCAACCTGTTTGGGCGAAGTAACGCCTCCTCTATCAGCCATCGCTTAAACCATTTCTGTCTTTTAAGCGTTTTGATCTCAGGCGAATGAGTGGACATCCGTACATACCGCGGCCTTGTTCGAAGTACGACCGCTGCCAACCTCCGCCGCGTCTAGATCTAACGTCGCCCCCAGCCCAAAGCGGTCATTGATAATCTAGTCCCGGATGACGGCGAGGCGGGACCAAACAGTCATTTCCCACTGTATCTTGAAGGTCTGTTTTTAGGTTCAAAGACACCATTGGTTACCCTGCGTGTCGGAACCCAATGCCCTAATGTTAACCCAGTTCTAGACTGGCAACTGCGAAACATCTGTGTCCGGACGCATCGAACTCCCCTTTGTACATTCGCGCGGTTTGGAAGCCCGGTTGCCACCCCATCTTTTGGCACAACTCAATGAGCGCGATTGACCTATCCGGGACGTCCATACTAATCGGTCCGCCAATGCCGGTGGCCGCATGCGCGATCAGTTCGCGGGCAACATCCATGTCTGCGGCGACCAAAGGTCCGATCTTAGCGCCAGATTGGCAGATGCGGATCGTACAGAATCCAACGATGGTGCTTTGGTCACGTTTAACGAAGGTGGTTCTGTTGCGGCTGCCTGCGAACCATGGGCGAAAGTAGTTGGGCTTTGAAACGCCAGATGCTACCGCTTCCATTTGTATCAAGGTTGGGATGTCTTGCGGGTCAACAATGTGTATATCCCGGCCAAGCCGTTCAGTTAAGCGCCCGGTAAATCGCGTCGTTGCGCCAGAATAGGCAAATCCCGATGCACGGTAGTTTTCTTGCTGCGCGTCCACACCATCAAGGCCCACCGTTCGGGAGGCCGCATGATGCAATGCGTGCCTCCAGAGCCCAAGGCCAATTCCTCGCCCGCGAAATTCCTTGCGCACGATATAAAGTCCCAAAAAAGCGAAATCGGCTGTGTGGTTGACAACAGAAATGGATGCGATGGGTTCGTCCTGCTCGTCGACTGCAACAAAGAAACCCGTTGGGTCGGCTGCAAAGAAAGCTTCAGCATCATTGAGACCGGGGTTCCACCCCTCGTCGGCGGCCCAGTCCAGGATCAATGACAGTTCGCTCAGCGTCGCGGTCCGAAATGTCGTCATTTCCTGAGTGCATCTTTCAGGGAGACTGGCCCGGATGGGTTATCACGGAGATCCAGTTGCATCAGTAAATCAAGCAGATGTCCCTTCATGATCTCTTCGGCACCATCTGCGTCTCTGTCGCGAAGAGCGTTTACCAGCCCCATATGCGACGAGCTATCGGACAGGGCGTTACGGCGTCGCCAATACAGCGCGATGATCAATGCAGAGCGCGCGACCAACTGTGCCAATAGAGTTTCAATCAAAGCGTGGTCGGCAATCCGCGCGATTTGTACATGGAAGTCGCCTGATAGTCTTAAAGCTTCCCCAACCTCTTCGCGGTCGAGGGCGTCCTTCTCCGCTTTCATGTGCTTTTCAAGAAAGACAACGTCCTGTGGCGCGGCGCGCAAAGCCGCTGCCCGTGCCATGGCTGGCTCGATCAGGGATCGTGCTTCAAACACCTCGCGCGCTTCTTTGAGGGTAGGCTTGGCAACAAATGCACCCTTGTTACGCAAAATTGTGACGAGACCTTTGTGTTCAAGTGAATGCAAGGATTGTCGGACAATTGTACGACTTACTTTAAAAATTTCGCCGACTTCATCTTCACGCAGTTTTGCGCCTGGTTGCAGACGATGCGTGTGAATCGCCTCGGTTAATTGAAGCGCGATCTCGTCGGCGGTTGCGGATTTTGATTTCAGATTGATCGTCACGTGACACCTCCTTTCATACATCTGCAACCAGATGACGTCACGCACAAGCCGTGCACGATAAGGTAAAAAATCGTATACAATCAGCGCTCATTTTTTGTACAAAACTCTCCCGACCTGATCAAATTCGAGCATCTTGCTTCTGGGTGAGTGTCGAAAAGCTTGAATCACCTTGGTTCCGTAAAGGCGGTTGACGCAGCGTCATGGCACCGATGCGGGGGTGACATGAACCAGAAGATCGATCTTGAACTGATTGGCTTGACCAAGCGATATGGCGCGACAGTGGCGGTTGATGCGATCAGCTACCACTTCAGTGCAGGAACGTACGCGTGCCTTTTGGGGCCATCTGGCTGCGGGAAGTCTTCCACCCTGCGCATGATTGCCGGACATGAAACCGTGTCTGATGGATCGATCACCCTTGCCGGACGGGACATCTCGGACCTCCCGCCTGCCAAACGTGGCACCGCAATGATGTTTCAGAACTACGCGCTATTCCCGCACTTGAGTGTGCTGGACAACGTGGCTTTCAGCTTAACCATGAATGGTGTCGACAAGGGCACGCGCCATGCGCGCGCCAAAGAGCTTTTGGAACTTGTGGACATGACAACCATGGCGAATCGCCTACCTGCGCAACTGTCCGGGGGCCAACAGCAGCGCGCGGCCCTTGTGCGGGCCTTGATAACGGAACCAGATGTCTTGTTGCTGGATGAGCCGCTGTCAGCGCTCGACCCGTTCTTGCGGATTCGTATGCGGGCAGAGCTGAAAAAGCTGCAGCGGGAACTTGGCATCACATTCGTACATGTCACCCATGGCCAGGACGAGGCGTTGGCTCTTGCCGATGAGATCGTCGTGATGAACGACGCTAAGATTGAACAAGCGGGCAAAACACGCTCGGTCTTTGACGCCCCGAAAACAGCTTTTGTGGCGCGCTTCTTAGGGTCGCACAACGTCGTGGCGATGCCCGAAGGTTTGGTCGCTGTCCGGTCTGATGCTTTGAAAGTAACCGTGGACAAAGCGGCAAAGCTGCCGGGCACCATCACAAACATCGAATATCAAGGCACGCATGTTGCGCTCACTGCTTCTGTTCCCGGTGCGCAAGAGGTCACCGCACTGCTGTCAGACAAGGATTTCTTCGGCAACCCGAAGGAGCTCGGGGAGGCCATCGGCCTCGACTGGGAGGCCGAGGCGGCGCACGCCCTGGCTGGATAAAAAGTTCAACAGAGAGGACGAACTATGACGACAATCTCAAAAGTACGCTATTCGCGTCGCTCGCTTTTGAAGACGGGTGGCGCGGCGGTGGCGGCCGCCGCGCTTCCGGCTCCAATGGTATGGGGACAAGAGACGAAAAACATCACCTTGCGCCAGTTTGGCACCGGGGTGTCGAACCTGAATGACGTCGCTCTGAAAGTCAAAGAGGATTTGGGCTTCACGCTGGAAATGACAGCGCTGGATACGGACAGCGTGACACAACGCGCGGCGACACAGCCCAACAGTTTTGATATTGCCGATATCGAATATTTCATCTGCAAAAAGGTCTGGGCCGCTGGCAATCTGCAGGCGATGGATACGTCCAAGATCGCCCAATATGAAAACATCGCGGGCACCTTCCGAAGTGGTCTGTTGACGCCTGAAAGCACAATCGCCCAAGGGACCGCGCCACACACCGTTGGGTTCACTACGGACGTCAACGGTACAGAGTTTGTCGGAGAAGAATCCGGCTGGATGACCCTTATCCCAACGATCTACAACGCTGATACACTCGGCATCCGTCCAGATCTGATTGGCCGTCCGATCGCCAATTGGTCTGAGCTTCTGAACCCCGAATTCAAAGGCAAAGCCTCGATCCTGGATATCTCGTCGATCGGGATCATGGATATGGCCTTGGTCGTCGAGTCGATGGGTGAATACACCTACCCAGACAAAGGCAACATGACCAAGGAAGAAATCGACCTGACCCTTGGCATCTTTACCGAAGCCAAGAAGAACGGCCAGTTCCGCGCGTTTTGGAAATCATTTGATGAATCCGTGAACCTGATGGCATCCGGTGAGGTGGTCATCCAGTCCATGTGGTCGCCAGCAATCACTGCAGTACGTTCACAAGGCATCCCATGTGTCTATCAGCCGCTGGAAGAGGGCTATCGCTCCTGGGGCGGCGGACTTGGTCTGTCGGCCTCGCTGTCGGGCATGGAGCTGGATGCGGCCTACGAATACATCAACTGGTATCTCTCCGGCTGGGTCGGCGGCTATCTGATGCGTCAGGGCTACTACTCTGCTGTGCCTAGTACCTCCAAAGAATTCATGACCGAGGACGAGTGGGGCTACTGGTACGAGGGCAAAGAGTCCAAGGGGGACATCGTGTCTCCAACAGGCGACAAGCTTGCCGGGCCTGGTGAGGTACGCGATGGCGGCTCCTTCCTGGAACGCATGGGATCGGTGGTATGCTGGAACGCCGTCATGGACGAGAACCAGTACATGGTCCGCAAATGGAACGAATTCATCGCAGCCTAAGCGATGCACGCCGGAGGGCGTTGGTCCTCCGGCGCAAGACAAATCTCTAAAAGACGTTTGAGGTAGGTTTGCGGAACAATACAGTTATAGGTTGGCTTTTGGCTGCGCCCTTATCGGTGGTGCTGCTGGTCTTCCTTGTAGCCCCAATTGTGATGATCGTGATTGTCAGCTTCTGGGGCGCAACGGAGTGGTCGATTTACCCCGCCTTTCTGTTCGACAATTACGAGTTCCTTCTGACCTCGGATGTGACCTATCGGGTGTTTCTGAACACCTTCAAATACGCCTTGATCACGTGGGCCCTGACGCTGTCAATCGGCTTTGCAGTGGCCTATTATCTGGCCTTTCACATTCGCAGCCTGACTTGGCAAATCGCACTTTTCCTGCTGTGCACGATCCCGTTTCTGACCTCCAATATTATCCGAATGATCTCGTGGATCCCCTTTCTGGGGCGCAACGGGATCGCCAATTCGACGCTGATCTCAATGGGTGTCATAGATGAACCGCTTGAATGGCTGCTGTTCAGCGACTTTAGTGTGATCCTTGCTTTTGTGCATCTCTACACTCTGTTTATGGTGGTCCCCGTCTTCAACACGATGATGCGCATCGACAAATCATTGATCGAAGCCGCAGCAGATGCAGGAGCCACAGGCTGGCAGACGCTATGGCATGTCATCGTTCCCCTGACAAAACCGGGGATCATGATCGGTACGATCTTCGTTGTGGCCCTTGTCATGGGAGATTTCATCACAGTCCGGTTCATGTCCGGCAGCCAATCCGCCAATATGGGGCGGCTGATCCAGAACGACATCGCTCTGCTGCAGTACCCTTCAGCATCTGCGACTGCCGTCATTCTACTTGTTACGGTTTTGCTCTTGATCGGAACGCTTTTGCGTTTCGTCGATATCCGAAAGGAGCTTTGACAATGGAGCCTCGCCCCAAGTCCTTTTTCGTTCTCAGCGCTTTTTTCGTTCTCTTCCTAATCTTCCTCTACGGCCCGACTCTGACCATCGGCATTCTGTCATTCCAAGGGCCCGGCGGCGGCCTTACCTTTCCCATGCGCGGTGTTTCCCTGCATTGGTTCCGCGATCTCTTTGAACAGCAGGCCGTTGGCGATATCTGGGGGTCCTTCAGTCGCTCGCTGATACTGGGCCTGATGGTGATGGTCACGACTGTCGTGGTGTCGGTCATGGGAGGGCTGGCGTTTCGGAAACGCTTCGCGGGTTCAACAGTGTTGTTCTACCTGATCATCACATCACTGGTGATCCCTTCAATTCTGATCTCTCTGGGCGTTGGTCTTATCTGGTCGCAATCCGGCCTGCCGGTGCATTGGTCGAGTTCTGGCTTTGGCGCACAGCTGACATGGACGCTTCCCTTTGGATTGCTGATTATGTTTGCCGTGTTCAATCGATTTGACCGGTCGTATGAGGAAGCCGCCCGTGATCTCGGGGCCAGCCCATGGCAGGTCATTCGCCATGTCGTGCTGCCTATCATCGCACCCTCCCTCATTGGCGTTGCTCTTTTTGGTTTCACCCTCAGCTACGATGAATTTGCCCGAACACTGCTGACCGCCGGGAGCCACAACACGCTGCCACTTGAGATTTTCGGCATGACGACCAACGTGACAACACCTGTCCTTTTCGCGTTGGGCACGTTAACCACTGTTTTTTCGCTAGTGGTGATCGGGGTATTCCTGCTTGTCGTTTGGGTCATGAACCGCCGCCGCGCACGGCACGGGTCCGACGCGGGCCGAGGCATGGTCTGATGTCGATCATCATCATTAACCCCAACAGCACGGTCTCAATGACGGAGGCCATACTGGTGCAAGCACGCAGGGCTGCCCCTAAACAGAGTTTTGAAGGCTGGACCTCGCACAATGGGCCGCCCGCGATCCAAGGGCCAAAGGACGGAGAGACCGCAACGGAACCGCTTCTTCAGCTTGTCGACCAAGCATCAAGGTCCGGGGCGGATGGCATTATCATCGGTTGCTTTGACGACACTGCGCTCGACCAGGCGGCGGCAGCTGCCGAATGTCCTGTCATCGGTATCGGCCAAGCGTCGTATCACTATGCAGCCCTAAGGAACTGGCGTTTCAGCGTTGTGACCACGTTGTCCGTCTCCGTTCCTATTATCGAAGACAACATTCGGCGAATAGGTCTGAGCCCATACGTATCAAAAGTCCGCGCTTCTGAAGTACCTGTTCTGGACTTGGACGCGACCCCAAACAAGGCCTCTGAAATCATCAAGTCAGAGGCTCTGCAGGCCCAAAATCTGGATGAAATTTCTGCGATCATTCTTGGATGTGCGGGAATGGTCGAGGTTTATCACCAAGTCGAAAAAGCACTGTCACTGGAAACCATAGACCCGGTAACCTGTGCGGCCCGTTGTTGGAATTGGCTCAATTGATCCGTCAGCTCAACGGACACATTGCGATCTCTGTGGCCATTGGTGAAACCTGCAGCATAGGTAACTAAGGGCACATTGCAGTCGTCGGGGCAATCGCAGCATCGCGTCTTTAACGCCCGCTTTCTCGGAAAGGGACGGCCCAAAGCCGTCGTCCAACACCTTGTGCGAATGCCGCAGGCGCAGCCCGCTTTCCAGACATTCTCTGTGAGCGCAAGAATTGAGTGCCGGCGATCCCACAGTCTGCGGGACGAAGTGAGTTATCGCTGCAGATACGCCAAGGACTGGTATCCGGTTCGAAACCTTCTTTCGCCCGTGCAATGACCGACAGAGGTATGAAGCGTTTGCGTAGACCACCCGGACATCATCCATGTAGATGTGCCTGACGCGGATCGAGCGGCCTGAGGGGAGGCTGCAATGTGGAGGCGACTGATGAGCGAAGGGTTTGTGGAAGCCAAAATACCCTAGTGCTCAACGAGTACAAAACTCTCAGAGAGCAGGTCAATCGACCCCTGAAGCGGATAACGGCTATCCGTTGGATCATCGCGTTGGGCGTGGATTTGCAGCTGTGGTGACGGGTATTGGTCAAGGGCGTTCAGGGTTTTGTGTTCGGTGTATTCGCACTGCTTTGGCGAGCTCCGGGACGATGATGAGCGGGGCAGCAAGCAGGCCGATGATCATCCAGTGTTCAACCCCGAGTGGGACGGTGCGCAGCAGCGTTTGCAGCGGAGGCCAGTAGACAGCCGCGAGTTGCAAGCTGACGCTGATGGTGAATGCGATCACAAGGATCGGGTTCGAGAACCATCCGATTGTGGTTGTTGGCCGCGTGAGAGAGCGGAAAGCGAACACGCTGACCTTTTCGAAGATCAGCATGGCGGTAAAGGCCGTGGTACGGGCAATATCCACGCCGTAGGGCAAAAACGTGTAGAAAACCCAGAGGCTTGCAGTGGCCGTATAAAGTCCGAAGGTGGCAATCAGAGCAAATCCTGCCCGCCCGAGGATGGCCTCGCTTGGTTTGCGTGGCGGGCGTTGCATCTGGTCAGGTTCTTCCTTCTCCAACCCCAGGGCCACGGCGGTGATACTGTCGGTGATCAGGTTCATCCACAGGATCTGTGTGGCCAGGAAGATCAGCGGCCCTCCAATGATGAGATTGACCATGATCGCCAACACCTCGCCCGCGTTTGAGGACATGAGATAACGCACGAATTTGCGGACGTTGTCGAACTGCCTGCGCCCTTCGCCGATAGCGTTCACGATGGTCGAGAAGTCATCATCGAGAAGGATGAGATCGGCTGCACTCTTGGACACTTCAGTGCCCCGAATGCCCATGGCGACGCCGATATTTGCTTGTTTCAGGGCAGGGGCATCGTTCACTCCATCGCCCGTCATTGCAACAATCTGGTCGTTGCTTTGAAGGGCTTTGACGATGCGCAGTTTGTGTTCGGGCCGGGTACGGGCAAAAAGCACATCGTCCTGGAGCCTTTCCGCCAGGGCACTGTCATCCATGGCGTCAATTTCATGCCCTTCAATCAGATCAGGTGTTCCCAATCCGATCTTGTTCGCAACGGCAGCAGCAGTGATTGCACCGTCGCCGGTGATCATGATGACCCGGATGCCAGCGTTACGGGCAAGGCGCAGGGCTGACTCAACTTCTGCCCGCGGAGGGTCCATCATGCCGACCAGGCCCAAAAAAGTCAGGTTCGTTTCTGACATGTCGTCCTTGCCTGCATCGCGCATGGCAAGCCCGAGAACTCGTAAGCCCCGGGCGGCCATGGACTGATAAGCGGTTGCGATGCGTTCCCGGGTGGATTGGTCGAGTGTGTGGGGGACGCCGTCCGCGAGGATTTTGTCACAACGTTCAGCCACGACTTCGGGCGCGCCCTTGACGAAGAGGCGGGGCTGGCCTGCATCATTTGCCAAGACAGCCATACGCTTGCGTTCGCTGCTGAAGGGAATTTCCGAGAGTATGTCGGATTGGGACACCGGTGGCGCCCAGCCTTTGAAAGCCAGGGTGATGAGTGCTCCTTCGGTGGGTGCGCCAATCATCTTCCAGTGATCCCCCTCGCGAAACAGGGAGGCGTGTGTGCAGGTCAGGGCCGTCTTCAGGATCAGAGCCAAATCCGGGTCGTCAGCGGCGCGAACGGATGTTCCGCCAGTTTCGATGTGGCCTGTCGGATCGTAGCCTTCGCCGGTGACGTCATACGTGCAATCGTGGGTCCAGATTTGCGTCGCCGTCATCTGGTTCTCAGTCAGTGTGCCGGTCTTGTCGGTGCAGATCACCGAGGCGGCACCCAGCGTTTCAACCGCCTGCAACCGGCGCGCCAGTGCGTTCTTGCGGGCCATGGCGGACGCGCCGATGGCGAGCGTGATCGTCACGACAGCGGGCAACCCTTCGGGGACCATGGCGACGGCGAGCGACAGGCCGGTCATAAACATCTCAAACGGTCCGCGACCGACCATCAGGCCGATGACGACAACCAGAGCGGCAATGGAAAGAGCCGCGATGCCGATCTGTTGGGCCAGTTTTCCGAGCCGGATCTGCAGATTTGTCCGCTTTTGCCCGACACTTCCCGTCAGTTGGGCGATCTGGCCGAACCGGGTGTGCTGGCCGATCTGAGTGACGACACCAAGGGCACGCCCGTTGACCAGCGCTGTGCCGGCAAAAAGAGAGGTTTCATCGTCTGTGCCCTGCTCTGACTTGTCCACTGGCACCGACTCCCCCGTCAGTACGCTTTCGTCCACGCGGATTTCGACGGCTGACACGATGCGCAGATCGGCGGGCACGGCGGCCCCGGCGGTCACAACGACGAGGTCGCCAGGCACCAGTTCGCGGGCGGGGATGTCAACCTCTTGCCCGTCGCGGACCACGATGGCGTGGGGTGTTAGCATGGACCGCAGTGCATCCAGCGCAGTTTCGGCGCGCCATTCCTGCACAAACCCCAGAACCGCGTTCAACAGGAGCACAAGGGCGATGGCCAGGGCGTCCACCTGTTCGCCCAAGGCCAGTGCGATCAGCGCAGCGACCACCAGGATCACAACCAGCATGCCTCCGAATTGCCGCAAGAAAACCGTCAGCGGCCCGGGTGGTTTCTGGCGTGGCAATTCGTTCCAGCCGTGCTGGGCGCGCAAAGCGTCGATCTGCTGGGCTGACAGTCCCATGGAAGGGGCTGCGGACACGTCGGAAGCGTGCATCTGGGTTTCTCCGGGCCGGGTCCTTTCGCGCTAGCAGCGCATGGGTCGCGCGGCATTGAGAAAGATCAATCGGCGGCGACACGGGGACGATAGGCTTGCGCCTATCAGTCATAGTTGGGAGATCGAAATGCCACCGAAACAGCCCGCAGGCGCTGCGGAGACCGCCACATCGACGACTGCCGATGTGACCAAAATGGCCGGCGACGTTGCCGCCATGCAGGATCAGGCCCTGAAAACCATGTCGCAAATGGGTCTGGCCTGGGTCGAAGGGATGAGTGATCTGGGCAGCGAAGTGCTGTCCTTTGTTGCCGACCGGATCAAGGAAGACGTCAAGACGCAACACAAGATGCTGCATTGCAAGGACGTCTCGGAGCTTCAGAAAATCCAGGCGGAGTTCATGCAGACCGCCATTGATCAATACACCGCCGAGACCGGAAAGCTCGTGCAGATGAGCCAGGACATGTATGCGCCGCCAAGCGCGGACGAAACCAAGAAGAGCTGACCCGATCCCCTCGAGGTTCAGCCAAAGACGTAACGCCCTGGCGCTGGTCCCTTGGTCCAGCGCTTTTTTGCAGGTGCAGGCTGTTTCGCGCTGCTGTGATCGACCAGCCATTTGCCCCATGCAGGCCACCATGATCCATCCTCGATAGGGGCTTGGTCCATCCAGGTTTCGGCGGCGGTATGCGGGTCGCCTTCTGTCTTCTTGCGCAGCCGGTAGTGGCGGTTTCGGTGGCCCGGTTCGGAGAGCACGCCGCTGTTGTGCCCGCCAGCCGTCAGGCAAAAGGTCACATCCGTGTCGGTCAGCATCTGCAGTCTGAAGACGGATCGCCAAGGCGACACGTGGTCGGTTTCGGTCGCAAGACAGAAGATCGGCACCCGCAAGTCAGTGAGCGCGACCGTCTTGCCCCCCATCTTGAACCGCCCCTTGGCCAGCTGGTTTTCCAGAAACATCTGCCGCAGGTAGTCCGAATGCATCCGCGCAGGCATCCGCGTGGCATCGGCGTTCCAGGCCATCAGGTCGTTCATGGGTGTGCGTTCGCCCAGGAGGTAATGGCGTACGATCCTGCTCCAGATCAGGTCGGTGGATCGGAGCATGCGGAAGGCCCCTGCCATCTGGTCCGCGCGCAGGTACCCTTGGGTCGCCATGATGTCTTCGAGGAAGGCAACCTGGTTTTCATTGATAAAAAGTGACAACTCGCCCGGTTCGGAGAAATCCACCTGCGCGGCCAGCAGCGACAAGCTGCGCAAGCGCGTGTCGTGATCCCGTGCCATGGCGGCGGCCCCCGCAGCCAGCAAGGTGCCACCAAGGCAGTAGCCGACCGCGTGTATCGCGCCGTCGTTGGGCGCAATGTGGTTGATGGCGGCAAACAGCCCAAGATCAAGATAGTCCTCCAAAGACAGGTCGGCGTCGCCCTTGTCGGGGTTTTTCCACGAGATGATATACACTTCGAACCCCTGATCGCGGAGATAGGCGACCAGTGAGTTCTGCGGTGACAGATCCAGAATGTAGTATTTCATGATCCACGCAGGGACGATCAGGATCGGTTCAGCGTGGACTTTCTTCGTTGTTGGCCGGTAGCGGATCAGTTCAATCAGCTGGTTCTGATAGACAACGTCGCCCGGTGTGATGGCGATGGTTTCGCCCACACGGTAGTCTGGATGGACCTTTGGGCGCTGGCTGATCAATTGATTGAAATCCTCGATCCAGTGCTGCCAGCCCTGCACAAAGTTCTGCCCGTGTTCCGCCAGTGTCTTGTCCAGCACATCCGGGTTGGTGAGCGCGAAATTGGCCGGAGACATAGTGTCGATGATTTGCCGCGCAGCGAAGGAGACAATGCGTTGATGGGCGGGATCAACGCCGACGATCGGTGCCGTTGCCTCTTGCCACCACGCCTCTTGCAGGCTGAACCAGTGCCGCAGTTGGTTGTACGGCGGCACGTCCCACGCGGGACTTTGGAACCTTGGATCATCTGTTTCGGGGGCCTTGCCTGTCAGCAACGTGGTCCATGCCTCTGCCCCCTTGGCCCACGCGCTGAAGGCCAGTTCGATTTGCCGTTCGGGAGAGCCCACGACGTGCAAGGCCCAGTCGAGCCATGCAGTGCTGAGCGCTGAGGGCGACAGCCCGCCCGTGGCCTTGCCCACGGCGCTGTGCAGGATGCGATCGAGGTTGTGGTTGGTGCTGTCCTTGGGCACGGGATGTCCTTTCAGAAGGCGGTACGTTCTTCGATCAAGGCGCCATCAGTGAGGTCGTCGCGGGGGTGCTCCACGATGCGGTCACCGGGCTCCAGCCCGCTTTCCACCACCGCAAAGCGCCCATTGCGCGCGCCAAGTTCGACCGGCACGCGCGCGACCCTGTCGCCGTCCACGCGGAACGCGGCCCAATGGTTATCGGTGCGGAATGCGGCACTGAGCGGGATCAGAAGCGCGTCTTCTTCCTCGTAAGTGACGATGCGCAGGTAGACGGCGAATTCATGTCCCAGATCAGGGCGTTGTTCAGGGGGTGTCGTGATGTCGAACACGACGTCGACGCGCTGTTCCTCGATCCCGAGGGCAGAGACCTTCATGCGCGCCGCAGGCTCTACATAGGCCAATTTGGCTTGAAGCGGGGGGCCGCCCCAGCGTTCAACGGTTGCGCGAGCGTTTGGTGGCAGGCTGACCGCGTCAGATGTGAGCAGATCGGCCACGAGTTCGATTTGGCCGGGGTCACCGATTGTCAGCAGGCGTTCACCCGATGTAACTGGCCGGGCGCTGACCTCGTCGATGTCCAGAACCACGCCATCGGTTGGGGCAAGCAGCGACATGCAGCACGTATCGTTTTCGCCGTTGCCCGAGGTTTCGACCAAGGCCGCCTTTGCCCGGCGCAACCCGCCTTCGGCCTGCGCGATACGGGCATTTGCCGCCTCAAGTGCGGCGTCTGTGATGGCAAAGAGCTGTTGCGCTTCCTCCAGCCGGGTGATGCTGGCCACGCCCCGTTCAACCAGTTCCGAGGTGCGGTCGAAATGTGATTTCGAGAATATGTAATCCTCCCGCGCGCGGGCCAGGTCCGTTTCGGCCACGTGCAGGGCGGCTTCGGCCTCGCTGACGGCGGCTTCGGATTGCATACGGGTGCGGGCATCGAGCAACCCGGGTGAGATGGGTTCGACCAATGCGACGACCGTTTCATCCCCTGTCACCGGATCACCCACGCGCACGGGCGAGCGTTGGGCGACACCGGCGATGGGGGCCGACACTTCGAAGACCTCCACCACGCGTGTCGTGCCATCGGCATCGACCGTGATCTCGAAATGGCCGGTATCCACGGTGTGCAGGTCCACGGGCACGGGTTCGGGGCGGAAGGTCACATAAAGCAGGCCCCCGGCAATGCCGATCCCGATCAGGCCAAGGATGATATTGCGGCTGGTCTGGGCCATGGTGTCACTCTCTGGTTTTCATCACGGAAACAAGGTCGATGCCGTCGAGCCTGCGTCGCACGATAAGGACGGAGACGAGGGCGGCGGTCAGCACGATCAGGCTGGCGGAGGAAAAAGTGGAGGCGCTGACCACGAGAGGCATGGAGTAGAGGTCGCTGGTGTAGCTTTCGGTCAGCATCTTGGCGACGCCCCAGCCAATCCACCAACCCAAGGGTTGGGCAAGGACAGCCAGCAACATGATCTCGCCCACCAGCACGAATCCGACCTCGCCCTTGGTGAAGCCGAGGATGCGCAGGCTGGCGAGTTCACGTGCGCGTTCCGACAGCTGGATGCGCGCGCCATTATATGCGACGCCGACAGTGATCAACGTGCCGAGGATGGCGTAGATCGTGGTCGTGATCAGGATGTTTTTGCTGATTGTATCCTCGAACCCGGCCCGGTTTTCGGCCAGCATCGCGCGCCCAGCCAGCTTTGGCAGGTCTTTGAGGCTTTGTTGAAAGGCGTCGCCATGGGCCGCGTCCAGCGTCACGTTGACGATGGAGACGCGGGGGTCTTGCTGGAACAGACGGTTGGTGGTGGCTTGATCCATGTAAGCGCCCAGGCCGAAGAACTGGGTCACAAGCTGGGTGACGGGCAGGGTGTAGGTGCCTTGATGGACCCCCAGAAACTTCACCTCGATCACATCGCCAAGGGACGCGCCAAGCTGGTCAGCCAGACGTTCGGACAGCATGATGCCGCCGGGCGGGGCATCCACCACTCGACCGTCCGTTGACACCACGCGGCTGAGGTTCATGCCGGGGCGCCGCGCCTCGATCGCGGCGCGCTTGCTAAAGTGTTCGTGACGCAGAACTGCCGTCATCACCTGCTGCCCTTCGGCCTGAAGCACACCGGGCAGACGACGGGCCTCTTCCACCACTTTCTCGTCCACTTCGTCATTGAAGAATAGAACGGCGTGCTGGCGGTTGGATTGGTAGAACGCGGTATCGATGATCAGATCGAGTGCGTCCGGAAAGAAGTTGGAGGACACCAGAATGCCAACTGCCAGCGCCATGCCAAGGATGCTTAGGCCTGCGCGCATCGGCCATCGGATGATCCCGCGCAGGATCATCATGGTGGGCTGGCTGACGCGGATGAAGTGTAGGGCGCGATCCACCCAGCTGGTGGTGAACCGGGGTGGCGCGGGCGGAGCCATGGCCGTGGCAGGCGCCAATCGCGCCGCGACCCATGCAGCGCGCGCGGCCCCTGTGCCTGCCGCGATCAGGCCCAGCACGCCGGACAACACGTAGATGTTCCACGACACCGAATAGATCAGGTAAGGGAACTTCAGGAAATCAGCATAGAGCTGCGCGAGCTCGAAACTGAGCCAACTGCCGGCGACATAACCGATCAACACACCGAAGACGCCGACCAGGCTGGCAAGCAGAAGGTAGTGCATCAGAATGGCCGCATCGGAATAGCCCAGAGCCTTGAGCAGCCCGATCTCGGCCCGTTCGAGCGCCACAATCCTTCCCATCACCATGTTCACGAGAAAGATCGTGATCCCGAGAAAGATGGGCGGCAGCGTATAGGCCAGCGTACGCAGTTGCGTGATTTCCGCATCTATGAAGGCGTTGGATTCCTGTTCGGTCCGGTCAATGGCGCCAAGTGCGCCGTATGGTTCCAAAATGGTGTCGAGCGCGTCGATCACCTGTTCCAACCGGTACCCTGAGCGCAGTTTGACTGAGAGGTTGTTGAACGCGCCCGTCCGGTCCAAAGCTGCGGCCAGCGCCTGTTCAGGCATCCAGATCACGCCGAAGTCTTCGTCGTTGGGGATCAGGCTGCCGGGGCCGATAGTGTAGATGAACTCGGGCGACAGGGCCCAGCCCGTAACCGTCAGCGTGCGTTTGGTGCCATTGAGCGTGGCGGTGAAATCGTCACCGGGCCAGAGGTTGTTCGCTTCACCAAACGGAGCGTTCAGGACCACCGCATCGGTGGCCGTGGCATCGGGCCAATTGCCCAGCCGCAGGATCGGTTGGTTGAGGGATGTGCCGTTTTCGGGCAGCGATACGACATAGGCCACCGTGGCATCAACCTTGGCTGGAATGTCCAGTGTCGCATAGGTGGTCACGCGCGGCTCGATGGACGCGACCCCGTCAATGCTGCGGATGATATCGAGCATGCTGTTCGGTGCCCGGTTCACATCGATAAACACGTCGGCAAATCGGTTGCGCTCGTAATAGGTCGCACGCGTTTCTTCGAGCGCATCAGACATGCCGAAAGACATCAGCAGCACGGCCACGCCGGCGGCCAGCACAAGCGATATGGCAAGGAACTGTGACCAGAGCCTGCGGAAGTCGCGGATGAGTTTGCGGTCGAGCGCCTCCATCCCGTTCACCACGCAATCTCGGCTGGGTCGAGCCGCGTTTCATTCACGTCGATATTCGCGATCTTGCCATCTTGGAACCAGATCACGCGGTGCGCCATTTTGCGGATTTCGGCCGCATGGGTGATCACCACGGTTGAGGTGCCAAGGTCTTCGTTCACCTGTTTCAGCACTTCCAGCACCTGGATCCCGGTCTTGCTGTCCAGCGCGCCGGTGGGCTCGTCACAGAGCAGGATTTCAGGCCGCTTCGCCACAGCGCGCGCGATCGCGACGCGTTGTTGTTCGCCCCCCGACAATTGCGCTGGAAAGTGATCCATCCGGTGCGTCAGCCCGACAAGGTCCAGGGCCTCTTCAGGCGGCATGGGGTTTGGCGCCACATCCGTGACCAGTTGCACGTTTTCGCGCGCCGTGAGGCTGGGCACGAGGTTGTAGAATTGAAAGACAAAGCCCACATGGTCGCGGCGGTAGCGGGTCAGCCCCCGGTCGCGCAGATTGGTCAGTTCAAGATCGCGGAACCAAACGCGGCCGTTTGTGGCGTGATCCAACCCGCCCAGAATGTTCAACAGCGTGGACTTGCCGCTGCCCGAGGGGCCCAGCAGCACAGTCAATTCGCCCGCAAAAAGCTCCAGATCCACATTGTCGAGCGCGTAGACCTTCACTTCTCCGGTGTCGTAAACCTTGGTCAACCCGCTGGTGCGGAACACGCGTTCGGCGGGCAATTTTGTCATGCGGCACCTAGTGATGCCGATGTCATCATGGCGTGGGCAAATACGTCGAGGCGCCTGTCTGTTTCCGGTGTGTTTTCGATCTTGTTCTGGATGTTTAAGCTTGCTGCCAACCGGCGGCCCAACACACTTTCGCAAGTAGCCACACATTTGAGAGGTTCACTGGCCCCGCCAGACGTGGTGAGCAGGCCAACGGGTGTCGCTGTTGACGCCAGCGCAGTGATGACACTGCGTGCCGGAGGAGCGGGTTGATCCGCCCAGATGGGGCAAGCCACTACGATCCAGGGTCTGTCCGCTGGAACCACATTGCCACTGCTCAGTGGCGGCAAGTGTGATCGGCCAACATCCCAGATTGCGCGCAAGACCCACAGCAGGCGCATCCGGTAGCGGTCGGTTTCAATTGGTATGACCTGGGCCCCTGTCCGCTGCGCAAGCAAATCCACGGCGCGGCGGGTATGTCCCGATTTCGAAAAGCAAAAAATGGCAGGTGATGTGTTCGCAGGCATGACTCCCGACCCCTTTCCGGGTCGGTTTAGCGCCTTCGATGCGTGGCGCATTGAGCAATATCAATCCAAGCGCTGGAGCCACATGGCACAGAACGATCAACGCCAGTCGAGAGGAGCAGCGAGATGCCGGACACGTTACCCAAGACAATGAAAGCTGCAGTTGTGACCGAGCTTGGCAAGCCGCTCGATATCCGAGAGGTTCCGGTGCCTCAGATCGGGCCGCGCGATGTGTTGGTGCGCGTGCGTGCCTCGGGCGTTTGCCACACCGATCTGCACGCGGCGATGGGGGACTGGCCGGTCAAGCCTACTGCACCGTTCATCCCCGGTCACGAGGGCGTAGGCGAGGTGGCTGCCCTCGGTGCTGAGGTCACGCATCTGAAGGAAGGGGACCGGGTGGGTGTTCCCTGGCTGCATACCGCCTGCGGGCGATGCGAGCATTGTTCGGGAGGGTGGGAGACCTTGTGCGAAAGCCAGCAGAACAC